>JALLOM010000050.1 GCA_027717865.1 Acidobacteria bacterium AH-259-O06
CCCTTGAGTGCTTGGCAGGGGTCGAAGTGTAAATCACACATGACATTGCTGGGCGTAATGAGGTTGTAGCACTGACCGTGATCGGGCTACTCAGGCGCTTTCTCGAGAGATTAAAGGTGGGAGGCAGCCAGTTAAAAAGGGCATCAAGCGTGGGTGATCCTTTCACACAAAAAATACAGGCAGGCCTTTATATTTTGGGCTATTACCACCGCGATATGGAAAGATTGTTGACTCGGGGGCAGCAGAATCTTTCAGACAAAATTCAACGCGCCCTTGGATCAGACCTTTCTCTAGAATTGGTGAATCCGATTGTCGCTCGAGATTTTCCGCGATATCTACGATACTCTTTTATCGCTCTATTAGTTTCATTTGCTGAGACTCAATTAGAGGAGCTATGCATAGAAGTAGGGAGGCGTAAAAGTTTATCTGAGGAGGAAGTAAAGGGTTCTCTGAGTGGCCTAGGGAAGGTTAAAAAGACCAAAGATTTTCTGAAGAAGAATCTAAGAGAGGATTTTTCAGGCAATACCCGGCAAGGGTTCTTGCAATCCATGGACAAATTGTATGGTCCAGTTTTATTCCTGGTGAGAGTGAGGAACTGTGTATTACATTCGGGCGGAAACATTTCAAAATCAAGGAGCGGTGGCGACCAAGAGGAATTGAAAAAACGTATTAATAAGTACGCGGGCTTTCGCATTGATAATCAGTTCATAGTACTGGAAGAAGAGTTTTGCAAAGTGGCGGCGAAGAAAGTACAGAACTTATTTAGTAACCTGTTCACCATTTTGCCATCAGGGACCGGATAGAAAGGGCTACAGTGTATCGTCGCAGACCCAGCGCATGCACCGGGCCCGCACCAACACGCTACCGGGTTCGGCATGGTTTTCGCGAACCGACGTCTCCACCCAACCAACATTCGACCGAGCTGTAAGCGGGTCCAGTGCATATGCCGGGCCGTCGGGTTGCACCCATGCGAGCGATTGGATCAATGGAAATCGCCTTTAAGATTGCCGCGACCATTGTGGTTGCGGTGCTCATCTATTTCGAAGTGCTCTTCCTGGTAACAGTGTGGAGAAGCCACGTTGACCCGAAAGCCACCATCGGCAGAATCGTCCAAAGGCTGGCTCCCGACCGTGACTTTATTGCCACTCGGGACCCGAATCTCATCTACCAAAACGGTGAGGTAGTGGGGGAGGTAACAGGTCGTGTCACGATCGACGGCAATCGCGTCGAGTTCACTGAGCTGACAAACACCGCCCAGTTGGATCGCGACAAGCCGTTTGAGTACCAACGAAGGAAGCTCCGAATCGTGCAAATCAGATCTTCGTCGGGAATGAAACTCGGAATGCAGGGACCCAGGGAGAACGTATTGGGGGATGTGGTTTGCGAGGTGATCCCGTGACAGGAGCGCCTGAAAACCGGCTGAAGCTGTCCCTCTCCCCTGTCACGGCCCTCACAGACCATCGGGCGGAATGGGTTATTCTGTTGCAGGCCAACGTATCTGGTCCATGCTTACCGGCAACATTAGGTTGCCTCCCAGGGGAATGTGTCCACTTCATACTCGCAAGAAACGGCGCAACTTCATCAAGCAGATGGTTCGGCGCAGGAGTGATTGCTCTACCGTCCTCGCAATAGAATCCCTCGAAGAAGTAGACGCCGGCCGAAAATCGAAAGCTTGAAAAACCTTAAGACGGAGGGCAATCTTGTAAAAGTTGACCCATGGGTCAGATTGTCAAATCGAGAAACTACCGGAGAAACATTGGCACCCTCGGAAAGACCGAAGATTGTCCTCCCGTTTGCCTCCATTCTTGTCTGGTAATTCTTGGTAAGACTTGGTAAGGGCCGACGCGTCGAATCCGGGGTTAAGTTATTGATCTTGTTAACATTTGGTAAGATTTGGTAAGACCCTGCCCGAGGTCTGCAAAACCTTTATTCGGCGGTTCGAATCCGCCCGCCGCCTCTAAGGAATTCTTTTTAAAAACTTACTGTGAAATGTATGGTGGGTGAAACAGAGGGGTCCATTCTGCCCACCAAACTGAAGTGAGAGTGCGCGTTGACACCCTGTAATCGATCCCTCCTTCGATTGCGATAAGTTGAAGCTCTCCAAATTCGTTGTCTTCGAACGTGATGTGCGCCGGTCCGAGCAGGTCCAGCGCCTCGCTGTCCCAGAGCTCCGTCTCGATGATTCGCCAGGTGCCAAGGAACTGGTTTTGCTCAGGTGGAACCTTTCGAGCCACTTCCGCTCTGAACCCGGACAAAATGTACTCCTTTTGGTCCAGGGTCGGAAAAATCCCCCGGACCCAGATCGAGCCCTTCCTTCTGGGCCAGTGGAAAAAACCGATTGTACGCCTCTTCGTCAAAACAATAGGGTGCCCCCATCCGGAGACCCTGCATAATCTCGCCAAAGCGCGTCTTCTTGGTGGTGAAGGAAGCTGAGTCAGGGCGCTCCGCCAGCTTTATGTATCTTCTGATTGCCGGTTGCGAGCCCGCTACGATACAAGCGTCGCCGTCGCATAACACGTCCTGGAAGGACGAAAATGCAAAGTAGCCGATCACGTATTTGGAACGACTTAACCTACCCACTCGTTTCTCTTGCCAAGCCTAACCGGGAAGGATAGAATCCTCCCCGATGCGTCACGTGGAAGCCTACCTCAGCTAACGGTAGAATGTCGATGGATGGTCACGCCCGCCCCCGACATTTCGCGGCTGCCGGCGTCCTTCTAACGTTATCGCTTCAGCGGCCGCGCGCAGCGTGGTCCGCTGCAGGCAGTTGTTCGCAATGCCAGTTTGGCGAGACCTTTAGGAATGCGTCTCATTCTCGTCTCGACCTCCCCTTTATCAGCGGGGACAACCTAGAACCACAACTGAAGGCCCTACTGCGCGAGTTTAGAACTGGCCAAACGATTCAAGCTTACCCCTTCTTCGGCTGCCTGCATGGCCAATCGCCGGTGAACATCAGGAGGAACCCTGACGACGAACTTTCCGCTATAGTTCTTGCCCACAATAGGCTCCGGCACCTTCTCGCCCGCCTTCTTCATGTCGGCAATGACATCAGCCACGACCTTTCGAATGCCCTTCAGGGCAGCCTCCGGTGTCTTTGCGAGCCAGCTTAGGCTCGAAAACTCGGCACACAGACCGACATATTCGCCGTCGTCATCAGACCACGTTATGCGATAGGTGTAGCGGTCATTTTTCAGAGCCATCTTCCGCCTCAAGCCTTTCTATGGCCTTCAGGACTTGTTTAACCTGGTAGGCCTTTGCTTTGCCCTTTGAGTTCTGAATGTTGACCCTCGGGTCACCTTGCCAGGGTGTCTTGTAGACGCGATGGCTGGTGCCGGACTGACGCGGTTTACCGAAGAAATGGTCGCAGACCTTACTGAGATCGGAGAAGCGAACTACTTTGGAGTTGCTTCTCATCTTGGCCAGGAGTTCGTTGATCTGCGCCATGCACTATAGTATCAATATTGATACTGATCGTCAATCAGATTTAGGGAGCCGCGGCATGTTTTCACCGCACGCCTGGAGACGATCGGATCAACGAAAGGCGAAGTCATGCGAACGCCAGCGTTCACGCGCGCGGTTTACCGCGTCGCTGTGCAACGCTTTGTTCGGAGGAAATTTACCAGAATTTCCACCAAGGCTTGTAAGTGCCTGCAGCTTGAAGCCGTACTGGGGAAAACCTTTCAAGTTGTTTCCACTCAAAATCAGTTTTCCATGAATTATCTCCTTTGAGATACTTCGGTATTGAAATTGTTCAGAAACTACAGACTGAATTCCCCTAAATCATAAGCCTGTGGAGGGTTAGAAGGCAATGTCAACTGATGGCCGTATATACTTTCTCGAAAGATAGCTGGGTCGATTCTACCCACCACAAAGTAGCTGAAGTCACTCCCCCGTCGGGCACCAGGCGCTTGAGTTCAAACCAGGATTGATCATGGGTAGACGCTCCACTCACGTCCCTGGAAAGGGTACTTTCCAGGATCGCAAGCCTTTCGCTCTCACTCAGCAGAGGCTCCGCCGCACGGACTGCGAGCTTGGAGGCGACACCTGACTCTCACCGTTTTTTGACAAAAACTTAACCGAACCTTAACATTGCATCAGTCCAAATCAGCACACAATGAGACCAGTGCGTCACATTTCAAAGGCTTTACAAAGCAGTCGAAAATGGATTCTGCTTTTTGTGCTGACGGTCTTGCTGCCATCAGTCTGCTTGGGACTGCTGGCATTGCGAGCCTTCCAGGGAGAAGAGCTACGCCTACTTTATCAGCGCAAGGAACGCCAGCAGCAAATCGTCCGGTTGGTTGAAAATGATCTGAGCAGCTGGCTGCTGTCGCTTCGAACGGACAGCACGGCTTCTGAGTCGTTCCTCAAACTTCAGATTGAAAACGACCGCATTGTCCTGCCCGATCTCAATGTCGAGATCCTGAACCATCGCCCCAGTGAAAGGTTGCTGAGCCTTTCCAATGAGGAGTCACGCCTCTGGAGTGAGGCTCAAGCAGTCGAAAGAAGCGGTCCTGCTTCGGCCGGTGTGGGCTCCAGATACCGCCAGTGGGTGAACACCCGCTCCGGGCTGGCGCCGCTTCGGCTGTCCTTGAATGAGAAACGATTTCAGCTGGCAGATCAGTGGCTGAACTCCATTGGAAAGTCCGATCGAGAGGCAATCACTGAATCGGGGATCCCCCTGTGGGTGGCGAGCAGCCTCCTCGTCGCCTCGTACAATCGTACCTGTCTGCCACAGGAAGGACCGGCCGGCCCGTTCGCAGCGGAGGTTCTTTCGCACCTCCTGGAGGGTCACTGGCAACTGGCGGGCACGCAATGGGTGCTCTACGTCAGGAAGATGGTACAGACTTTGCAGGCCTGTGAGCCTCAATCTCCGGCTCAGTTCTTCCCGGGAGCCAGTCCCGCGCAAATCTACGAGCAGGCTCGCCGCCTGACTGGACTGGTTCAGTCGATCAGTGAAGCGTACCCGCAGATTCTCGCCCTCAGGCAATCCCCGCAGCGTGTAGCACACTTTCCTGGACTGAAGGCTTTTGTCATCGCCTTTCGGGAAGAAAATCGGCATCTAGGTTACCTGGTGGATGAGACAAGCATGAAGGAAATGGCCCAGCGGCGCCTGGAAAGTCTGACCATTGCGGAAGATTTCCAGGGCATTGTGACGACAGCCGAGGCCGACGATCCTACCCTCGACGAAGAGGAGCTGTTTCCACTTGCGTCCTTCTCCTCCTTTAGCATTGTCTTTCGAGACAGGACCGATGCCGGGGGGCTTTTCGATTTTCGAAGACACTTCGTCTTCTACTCGATGGGTTTTCTTCTTCTGCTGGTGGTCCTGGGTCTGATCTTTACTTATCGAGTCGTGTCTCGTGAGATGGAGGTGGCTCGCCTGAAAGCGGATTTTGTCTCCGCCGTATCGCACGAGTTCCGCAGCCCGCTCACTTCCATTCAGGCCCTGCTGGAAAGACTGGAGTCCAAACGGGTCGAAGACGAAGAAATGGCGAAGCGTTACCTTGGGGTCATTCGAAAGGAAGTGCATCGACTGGCCACGCTGGTCAATGGGCTGCTGGATTTCGCGCGCCTGGAGGAAGGTAAAAAGGAGTTTCAGATTGAGCCTTTCGATCTCGTCCGGCTCGCCCGCGAAACGGTCACTTCCTTTCACAACCTGGGCCATAGAAAGCAGGTACGGCTGGACGAAACAGATCCCGGCTCGCTGGTCGTAGCTATGGATCGGATGGCTGTGGCGCAGTGTATTCAGAACCTGGTCGACAATGCTATCAAGTACTCACCCGAAGGCGCTCCTGTGCGGGTTTGTACGGGGCGGGAGAACGGGGAAATTTTCCTCGAAGTTTGCGACCAGGGCCCGGGTATCCCAGTCTCAGAGCGGGAAAGGATTTTCGAGCAGTTCTATCGCGCCCGCAACACGGACATTCACAATGTTAAGGGAGCGGGAATTGGTCTGGCGCTGGTCAAACGTATTATGGATCAGCACGGAGGCCGGGTCCTCGTGAGCAGCCAGCCGGGAGAGGGAAGCACTTTCCGCTTGGTTTTTCCGAAGACTCAGGAAAGTTAGATGAGAAGAAGAATCCTGATCATTGAAGATGAACCCGGCATCGGCATGGCCGTTAAGGATGAGCTGCAGTTCGAAGGATTTGAAGTGCAGTTGCTTGAAAACGGGTCAGAGGGGTTTGAGGCCATCCTTCAGGAAAGACCTGATCTAGTGGTACTGGATCTGATGCTGCCTGGCAAGAACGGATTTGAAATTTGCTCGGAGATCCGCCGCCGGGGGATTGAAACACCGGTTGTGATGCTGACCGCCCGAACTCAGGAGGCGGATAGGGTCAGGGGTCTGGATCTGGGGGCGGATGATTACGTAGTCAAGCCCTTCAGCCTGACGGAGCTGGTGGCGCGTATCCGAGCAGTCCTGCGCCGCTATGACAGGAACTCTGTTGGTATGCCAGAAGGGTCACAGACGTTTCAGGTGGGACAGCTGAGCGTGGATCTGAAAAGGCAGACCGTCTTTCGAGGAGAAGAAGATATTAATCTGACTCGCAAGGAGTTCCAATTACTTGAGCTCCTGCTCCGGCGCCGGGGTGAGGTCATCAGCCGGGATGAATTCCTGGACGCGATATGGGGTGAAGATGTCTACGTCACCCATCGGACCATCGATACCCACATGGCGACCCTGCGCAAGAAGATCGAGGATGATCCGGCGCATCCTGTCTATATCCTCAGTGTTCGAAGTGTGGGGTACAGATTTAACGAAAACCTGACCGTTTCTTGACCGTTTCCTCAAGCTCTTTGCACGGTATCGAACTAAAGTGCCGTTGCAAAGGAGGATCACATGAAAGTTGTGACTAGAATTTTTGTACTGGCTTTTGCACTTTTGGGAACTGCATTCCTGGGGACGGCTTTTCCGGCGTCTGGCCCAGGCAAGGCACAGTTCGATTTTGAAGAGGCTTTGCTTCTGGAAGAGGCCCTTGGAAAATTGGAGGAAGCCATTGCGCTGTACCAAAGAGTGATAGCCGATGCAGAGACGGAGGCACTGGCCGCCCAGGCCCAGCTGCACATCGGGATGTGCTACGAAAAGCTGGGCAAGCAGGAGGCCAAAAAAGCCTATCAGGCTGTTATTGACAGGTATCCCTCCCAGCAGAAACTCGTTCACTTGGCGCGCCAGCGGCTGGAAGCGCTGGGGCCACCGCTCGGCGGCACCGATCCTGCGGTGCGCGTGAAGGCTGACCGGGTGGTTTGGGCCGGCGAGAACGTGGAACACGTGGGAGGCAGCGTTTCCCTGGACGGCCACTTTATTTCCTATACCGATTGGTATTTCACCGGCAACCTGATGCTGCACGATCTTGCGTCCGGTACTGATCGCCCCCTCACCGGCAACAAAGATTGGCGTGGGGGCGGAAATGCTGGGGGCTCGACGTTCTCTAGGGATGGAAAGCAGGTGGCGTACAGCTGGCAGAACTGGGAACCGAGGTTTTGGGAAATTCGAATAGTGAACCTGGAGGGAACGGGTGTCCCACAACCCCGGCGAGTGTTCGCGAACGAAGATTTGGCTGCGGGTAAGGGGATTTCGCCGTCCGACTGGTCTTCAGACGGAAAATGGCTTGCTGTCCATCTGGTGCGGAAAGATCGCAACGGGCAGATCGGTCTCGTCGGGGTGCAGGACGGCTCGCTACGGGTTTTGAAATCCGTGGGCTGGCGTGGGCCCAACAAGATATTCTTTTCGCCTGACAGCAAGTACATGGCCTACGATCTGCCGGCCAGCGACGCCGTCTCGCAACGCGATGTGTTTGTCATCGCCGTCGACGGAAGCCGCGAAGCGCCGGCAGTGGTGCATCCGGCACACGACGTCGTCATGGGCTGGTCGCCCGATGGCAGCCAACTGCTATTTGCCAGCGATCGCACCGGCTCCGTGGGGCTTTGGGCGCTGCCTATGGCGGATGGAAAACCGCGCGCCGCGCCTACGCTGCTCAAACCAGATATCGGGTCGGTGTCGTCGCTGGGTTTGACGGCTTCCGGTGCGCTGCACATTTTCAAAGACACGAGCACGCAAGCCCTCCACGTTGCGCCTATCGATCTAGATGCGGGGAAGCTTTTGGGTGGTCCAGTTGTGCAAAGCTACCGCAGCGCCCGTCCGGATTGGTCGCGTGATGGCAAATACCTCGCGTATAGGTCAACAGGCTCGAACGGCATCAACTTCCTTTCGATTCGATCTGTGGAATCCGGTCAGGTTCGAGAATTGCGGACAGCGCTCCACTATTTCAATGAGCCCCGCTGGTCGCCCGACGCCCGGTGGTTGGTGACCGGTGGAAGGGACTTCAAAGGGCGCTCCGGGATCTACCGAATCGATGCGGAGACGGGCGCCGTGTCCTTCATTACGCCCAGTGGGCCAGCAACTCGCGTCGAAGTGTCGCCGGACGGGAAGAAGATCTATTACCCCGACCCGGTGAAGCGTGATCGGTACATCGAACGTGATCTGGCGTCTGAAGAAACACGAGGCGTTTTCCGAACGCCTGCGCAAAGTGAAAGAGGTAGGGTCGAGCTTTCACCGGATGGCCGATATGCCGTCACGATCATCATGGAAGCGGCTGCCGAAACATCAACTGTGCTCCTTATTCCGATCGCCGGGGGAGAACTCCGGGAACTGCTTCGCGTGAGTCTACCAGAAAGCTTCGCACCCGGTGGCCGCATGTCCTGGACACCCAACAGTCGAGCCGTGATCGTGACGAAGGAGATTGGCGCTCAGACTCTTTTTTCCGATGCCCACGTAGACCGGAAGGAACTTTGGCTCGTTCCTATCGGCGATGGTGAGGCCCGAAAGCTTCACATCGATGTCGATGATTGGAATGGCGGCATCCGCTTGCACCCCAACGGGCAGCAGATTGCGTTTTTTGCCGGGAAACAATCACAGGAAGTCTGGGCGCTGGAGAACTTCCTGCCGGCCCGGAAGGCGAGCGAGTGATGCGTTTGCTACTGGCGGCGGTGCTGGCCATTCCTCTGGGACTGGACCTGTACATGCCAGTCTCGGAGGACAATCCCATCACACCCGAAAAGATCGAGCTGGGGCGGCGGCTGTTTCATGACCGCCGCCTCTCGCGCGACCAGTCGATCTCCTGCGCCTCCTGCCACGATCCGGAACGCGCCTTCTCTGACGCACGTCCCGTTGCCGTCGGGGTATTCGGGCGGCAAGGCAACCGCAACGTCCCGGCCATCATCAATCGCGGCTACGGTCGAGCTTTCTTCTGGGACGGTCATGTAGACAACCTGGAGGAGCAGGTTGTTCAACCCATCCAGAATCCCAAGGAGATGGACATGACGCTCGCGGAAGTCTCGGCCCGCGTCGGTTTGGCTCCGGATGAGATCGCCAACGCCCTCGCCAGTTACGTCCGGAGCATCCTCTCCGGCGCCTCACCCTTCGACCGTTTCGTGTATGGCGACCGCGACGCACTCACCGCCGAGGAGCAACTCGGCCTGCAGGTCTTCCGTGGGAAAGGGAATTGCACCAGCTGCCACGTCGGTCCGAACTTCACCGACGAGAAGCTGCACAACACCGGCGTCGCCTGGCGCGATGGTGAGCTGCTCGATCCGGGCCGATTTGCGGTAACGAACAAGAGAGAAGATCAGGGCGCTTTCAAGACTCCGTCTCTGCGCGAAATCGAGCGAACAGCTCCCTATATGCACGATGGGAGTCTTGACACGCTGGAAGAGGTGGTGGAGTTTTACAACAGAGGCGGTAATCGGAATCCGTATCTGGATTCTGACCTAAGACGTTTGCATCTGACGGCTGAGGAGAAAAAAACACTCGTGGCCTTCCTTCGCAGCCTCAGCGGCGATATTCGGGAAGGAGTCCAAGGTCTGTGGCGGCCACTAAATAACCCTTAAAAGTTTCCGTTTGGACCACCTCACCGCTTGAAGCGTATTGTCTACGTCAACCTAAGTGATAAGCCTGTGGAGGGTTAGAAGGTAAAGTCAACAGATGGGCGTATATGTTTTTCCGAAGAATAGAGGGGTCCATCCTACCCACCATACGGCAGGTACAGATCACTCCGTCGGCGGCGCTACTACGACTCTAGCCTTTCCTGATGGGCAAGTTCAGATAACGCCCAGTCAAGATTCCTAAAATCGGTCTATTTTTCCTGTTGACAATCCATAAGTCATCGCCTTATACTCCTTTTGACTATCTAAAGGAGGTTCATGTCACAATCCAAATCGGACATTTTACAGGGCACATTGGATCTGTTGGTGTTAAAAACGTTGGACACCATGGGTCCCATCCACGGCTGGGGCATCGCCAAGCGCATTGAGCAGGTCTCCGAGGACGTCCTGAGCCTGAACCAGGGTACGCTCTACCCGGCGCTGCTACGCCTGCAGCAGCGTGGCTGGATCACCTCCAAGTGGGGCACTTCGGAGAACAACCGGCGGGCCAAGTTCTACGCACTCACCCGGAAAGGCCGCCAGCAGCTGGAAGTGGAAACGGAGAACTGGAAGCGCATGGCCGCCATCATCACACGCGTGCTTCAGGCCGTTGAATAGGAAAAAGCCATGAACTGGACAGGAGCATCCCGCTTTCTGGCGCTTTTTCGCAAGCGCCGGCTGGATGAAGAGCTGGAGGAGGAGCTTCGCTTTCATCTGGAGATGGAGACGGAGGCGAACCTCCAAAACGGCATGAGTCCACAGAAGGCGAGGCGTATGGCGCGCCTGCGTCTGGGCGGCCTGGAGCAGGTCAAGGAATCGTGCCGAGACACCCCCGCGGGGCTTCCCCTGGCTGGAGTCACTGTGGCAGGACGTTCGCTTCGCCATTCGGACGCTCGTTAAGAACCCCAGTTTCACGGTCGTCGTCGTGCTCACACTGGCACTGGGCATCGGTGCCAACACAGCCATCTTCAGCGTGGTCAACACGGTGTTGCTTCGGCCCCTTCCCTACCAAGACCCCAGCCGCCTGGTGGATGTCTCGGAGGTCCCACCCCGAGGAGGAACCTTTGCCCTGGCTCCCGCAAACTTTATCGACTGGCGAGAGCAGAACCAGGTCTTCGAAGACATGGCGGCGCTCAGACCTCTGGAGGTTACCTTGACGGGCGTCGAGGAACCCCAACGCTTGCAGACGATGCGCGTTTCCGCGAGCTTCTTTCCGTTGCTGGGGGTAACGCCGCTTCTCGGCCGAAGCTTTTCCCCGGAGGAAGATCGGCCTGGACACGAGAGCGTCGTGATCCTCAATTACCCCCTTTGGCAGCGGCAGTTTGGAGCCGATCCGAATGTTGTCGGCCGGACCGTTTCGCTGGACGGCACAACCCATACCATCATCGGGGTCATGCCTGCTAGCTTCCGCTATATACACCACCCGTGGCGCCCCACCGACACGGAACTTTGGCGGCCTAACCCATTTTACAGGGACCCACCCACGCAGCGTGTCATTAAGATGCTGCGTGCGATCGCGCGCCTGAAGCCCGGGGTATCGCTGGATCAGGCCCAGGCGGAGATGGACAGGATCGCACAGGGGCTCGCGCAGGCCTATCCCGCCTCCAACAAGGACTGGGGTGCGAAGGTCACGCCGCTGTCTGATTACCTCGTGCGACTCGTCCGGCCCTCTCTCCTGATGCTGCTGGCGGCGGTGGGATTTGTCTTGCTCATCGCCTGCACCAACGTAGCCAACCTGCTGCTCACCCGCGCCGCTGGACGACAGCGGGAGCTTGCCGTCCGTAGTGCCCTGGGCGCCGGGCGCCTGCGTCTGATGCGACAGTTGTTGACCGAAAGTGTGCTGCTTTCCTTGCTAGGCGGCGCGGTAGGCCTGGGAGTCGCCTGGTGGGGCAGCAGACTCGTGATTGCCCTGAGCCCGGGCAATATTCCTCGCCTGGACGAAGTGAACGTGGATGCTCGAGTGCTCGGCTTCACGCTGGCAGTCGTGTTGCTGACGGGACTGCTCTTCGGCCTGGCGCCCGCCCTGATGGGCTCTAGGCCCAACTTGAACGAATCGCTGAAGGAGAGCGGCCGGGTGTTGAGCGCAGGCTTTGGCCGGCAACGCGTCCGCAGCGTGCTGGCGGTCGGGGAGGTTTCGCTGGCATTGGTGCTATTGATCGGAGCGGGGCTGATGATCAATAGCTTTCTTCGTCACCAGAATGTGGCTCTGGGATTTGAGGCGGAAAAACTCCTGGTCGCGAAGGTCGTTCTGCCCAGGAACAAATACGCCGAATCCTCCGGGCTGGTAGGCGAAAAATTGGCAAAGATTAAGGACATGAAACTGTGGAAGGTTCGTCCTCAGCACACGGCTTTCGTCTACGGGGTGCTGGAGCGGATCGAGGCCTTGCCTGAGGTAATATCCGCGGCAGTGATCCGTTATCTTCCCCTGAGCGGGCGGAGGTGGGAAGTGCCTTTAGCCATCGAGGGTAGAGAACCCATCGCCGGCCGGGAGCCATGGACCGGTGCTGCCTCCTTCCGGCCGATTACACCCGGCTACTTCCGCACCCTCGGAATTCCCCTCCTGAAGGGGCGGCCGTTTAGCGAGCACGACAGCCAAGACGCTCCGGGCGTCGTCATCATCAACGAGCTGATGGCGCGGCAGTATTGGCCAAACCAGGATCCCATCGGCGAAGTATTGCGAACCGGCGACGGGTGGCTGGACCTGGAAGAAGCAAGGGCCTTCGAAATCGTGGGGGTGGTGGGGAACACCAGGGAAGACGTCGTGCACTTTGAGCAACAGGTTGGACAGCAGGGCGCTGTGCTGTATGTGCCACACCTTCAGCGAGCACGGACTTATGGAGGTGTCAATATTGGCTCTCCGCTGAATATCGGCTTTGTAGTGCGCACTCGCGCCGATCCTGCCGCGGTGGCTTCGGCCCTACGCAATGCTGTTAAGGAAGCCGATCCCGATCAAGCCGTTGAAAGTATCATGACCATGCAGCAGTTCCTCTCCGACACGGAGAAGGAGTATCGGTTCTATCTGCTGCTGATGAGCCTTTTTGCGGTTGTCGCTGTGATGCTTGCCTCCATTGGCGTCTACGGGGTGATGAGCTATTCGATCCGCCACCGGGCTCACGAGATCGGCGTCCGCATGGCCCTGGGCGCCGAACGCGGCGATGTCATCCGGATGGTCCTCAAACAGGGACTGGTCATTACGGTGATCGGCATTGCCATCGGTGCAGCTGCAGCCCTAGGGTTAACGCGATTTATCTCAAGCTTCCTCTACGGAGTGACGCCGACGGACCCCCCAACCTTCGTGGCAGTCTCGGCTGTTTTATTGGTGGTGGGCTTGCTGGCCTGCTACATCCCCGCCCGCCGAGCCACAAAGATCGATCCCATGGAGGCGTTAAGGTATGAATGAGCAATTTTTCCATCAAAACTTGATGCCTATTGCCAAGTCGGCGGCACCGATTCTCCCCGAAGTGACACAAGGCTGAATGGACATTGAACGCAAATTCGCCGCACGCAGGCGACGCATCCGCCGGATGCTCTACGCGCTCGGGGCTTTGAGCGCGCTGGGCACCATTACCGTGGGCCTTTCCCGGCTGGAGCCCGCGCTGCCCACGGTCGAGCAGTCCGCGGTGTGGGTGGACACCGTCAAGCGGGGCCAGATGATCCGCCAGGTGCGCGGTCCAGGCACGCTGGTTCCGGAGGAGATCCTGTGGATTCCCGCTGCCACGGAGGGCCGCGTGGAGAGAATCCTGCTCCAACCGGGAGCCACGGTTCAGCCCGATAGCGTGTTGCTGGAACTGAGCAATCCTCAGCTGGAGCTGGAGGCGCTGGATGCGAAATTTCAGCTGGGAGCAGCCGAGGCCGAGTACAGGGACCTGGAGGTCCGTCTGGAGAGCCAGCTGCTGGAGCAGAAAGCACGGACCGCCAGCGTGCAAGCCGAATATGTGCAAGTCCGGCTTCGGGCCGACGCCGATCAGGAACTGGCCAGGGAAGGTTTAATCTCGGAGCTCACCCGACAGATCTCCAGCAGCATGTCGGAAGAGCTGTCCTCGCGCCATGCCATTGAGCAGAGCCGCCTGGAAATCGGCTCTGAGTCGATCCAGGCCCAGTTGGCCGCCCAGCGGGCTCGAATCGATCAGCTGCGGGCCCTAGACCAGCTGCGGCAGCACCAGCTCGACTCCCTGCAGGTTCGCGCCGGGACGACTGGAATTTTGCAGGAAGTGCTGGTGGAGGTGGGACAGCAGCTGGCGCTGGGCACCAATCTGGCTCGCGTGGCCAATCCGGAAAAACTCAAGGCCCAGCTCCGCATTGCCCAAACCCAGGCGCAAGACGTTCAGATCGGACAACCAGCCACGGTCGACACCTGGAACGATCTCATTTCAGGTCACGTCACCCGCATCGATCCGGCCGTGAGAGAGGGAACCGTGACGGTGGATGTGGCTCTGGAGGAGGCTCTCCCCAAGGGCGCGCGTCCCGATCTGAATGTGGATGGCACCATTGAAATCGAGCGTTTGGATGACGTCCTTTATGTGGGGCGCCCGGCCTATGGGCAGGAGGAGACGACCCTGGGGCTTTTTAAATTGACGGAGGCGGGCCGGGTGGCCGTTCGGGTGCCGGTCAGACTGGGTCGAAGCTCGGTCCATACCATTGAGATCCGGGAAGGCCTGGAGGCCGGCGATGAAGTGATCCTTTCAGACATGCCCGCCTGGGATGCCTTCGACCGCGTGCAACTGAACTAAACGAGCCGAACCATGGAAACCGTCAGCAAGAGAAATCCAAAAAAAGGAGAGGCAGAAATGAGCATATCCTCGAATCCTTTAATTAGCATGAAGGGCGTCCGCAAGGTGTTTTTCACCGATGAGCTGGAGATCCATGCCCTCTCGGACATTGAACTGGAGATCCAGCGCGGGGAGTATGTCTGCGTGGCGGGTCCCTCCGGCTGCGGCAAGTCCACGCTCTTGTCGATCATGGGCCTGCTGGA
>JALLOM010000499.1 GCA_027717865.1 Acidobacteria bacterium AH-259-O06
AATGGCAGTCACAAACCAGGCCCAGACAGTCAGCGGCATTCGCATCAGGGTCATACCCTTGGTGCGCAAGTCGATGGTTGTGGTAATGAAATTCAAGGCACCTAGCAAGGAGGCGACGCTGAAGATGGCGATGCTGATGATCCACAAGGTTTGACCCGTTCCCTGACCGGGGCCGGCAATTTCACCAATTGCACTCAGAGGCGCGTAGGCCGTCCATCCTGATATGGGAGGACCTCCGGCTACGAAGAAGGCCGACAGTAGAACCGCCAGTGCTAGAAAAGTGAACCAAAACGAGAGCATGTTTAAGATCGGGAATGCCATGTCAGCCGCGCCAATCTGAATGGGAAGGATGTAGTTGCCAAATCCGCTCTGGGGTGCAGTGGTCAACACGAAAAACACCATCAATGTCCCGTGCACGGTCAAAAGCGAGAGATAAAACTCCGGCGTCATGATGCCCCCGGGAGCTCCTGTTGGAAAGAGGCTCTCCAGAACAGGTATTACCGTGCACGGCCAGACCAGGTTAAATCGAATAAAAATCGACAGGAGCATTCCTACGAGCACTGAGAAGAGGGCCAAGAGATAGTACTGAATGCCGATCACTTTATGATCGGTGCTGAAAATATACTTGCGAATGAAGCCTGTCGGTGCTTCGTGATGCACAACATGGGTTACTGGGGCAGCTTCTGCCATATTCACATTCTCCCTTTTAAAACTCAGACTGCTCCTTTAGCCATTGGGCGTAATCTTCGTCCGATAGCACGTCGAGAAAGCTCCTCATGCGATGATGACCTAAGCCACACAGCTCGGCGCAGGCGATCTCGTACTTTCCCATCCGGGTTGCGGTAAATCGAAGCGGAATGATCATTCCCGGTATCGTATCCTGCTTAAGCCGCAGCTCTCGTACAGAGAAACTGTGCGTAACGTCCTTTGAGCGCAAGAGCAATTCCACCGGACGATTGATCGGAACGGCCATGGTAGGGACCACGAGGTCGTCCTTTGCAGCTGGATCTTCAAAGTCTAAGCCCACAGGGTTCCCGGCGGCATCATTGATCAGCTCAGGCCGAGTATTCCCAAACTGGCCGTCAGGGCCGGGGTAGCGTATGTTCCAGGCAAATTGCTGGCCCATCACTTCAATCTGAATGACATCTTCAGGGGCTTCTTGAATGTACAGATCGACCCATACTTGGTAGCCAAGCAGGACCATGGCGAAAAACAACACCGTTGTAGCCACAGTCCAGGCAACCTCAGCTTTGTTGCTCCCGTGGCTATAGTAAGCTGTCCGACCCGGCCGCTCGCGATATCGAAAAACGAAATATCCCAGACCCAGTTGGGCCAGGATAAAAACCAACCCGGTGACGATCAGTGTGATCTCGAATTGCTCATCTAAAATAGCCCCGTGAGCCGAGGCTGACTCGGGAAACCACCAATAGCGTCCGGCGAATAGAATCACGGTGATAATGGTGATAATCCAAATGCTGATAGCCAGTAACATTAGACTGCTCCAACAGGGGGTGTGTCTAGGGGTCTGACCCCTAGACACACCCCCCTTGAGTCGGTCGTTATTCTACCAATAAAAAGCCAATTTGCAATGGTGCTAGGCCTGATCTAGGCCAATAGTTTCGCGAGCACCCGACCCTCAACATCGGTAAGTCGGAATTCTCGTCCTTTAAAGCGAAACGTGAGCTTGGTGTGGTCTAAGCCCAGCAGGTGAAGAATGGTGGCCTGCAAGTCGTGGATGTGAACCTTGTCCTCTATGACGTGAAACCCGATTTCGTCAGTCTGGCCTACCGTCTGGCCGCCGTGAATACCCCCTCCAGCCATCCAGATTGAATAGGCATTGGGGTGATGGTCGCGCCCTCGGAAGAAGTCAGGATCATCTGGGTCGGGTGCCTGGCCCATGGGGGTGCGTCCAAACTCCCCACCCCAGATGACCAGCGTATCGTCGAGCATCCCGCGCTGTTTGAGATCTTTAATCAGGGCCGCCGAAGCCTGGTCGACGTCTAGGCAGATCTGCTCGAGATTCGATGTAAGTAGTCCCTGGGTCGGCGAGGTGCCGTGGTG
>JALLOM010000500.1 GCA_027717865.1 Acidobacteria bacterium AH-259-O06
CAGCATTGCGGTGTCGTTATTCCTGGTGGCAACGCTGCGAACGGTGCTCACTGAACTGCAAAACCCACCGGAGACACCAGAGTCCGCCCTTCGCCTTGTGACCAGGCATAAAATCTCCTTGGCAAATGTTTTACCGATTGCCTACCGGGAGAAAATTGCGAAGGTGGAGGGGGTAAAAGCCGTGATTGGCTCCATGTGGTTTGGCGGTGTGTATAAAGATCCTTCGAACTTTTTTGCTCAATTTTCGGTCAACACCGACGGGTTCTTTGTAGTCAACGCAGACATCGTCATTCCGGAGGATCAGAAGCAGGCTTTTCTGGAAGACCGGACCGGAGCCATTGCTGGAGAGAACCTGGCTGATCGTTTTGAGTGGAAAATTGGTGACAAGATCCACTTGAAGGGCGCGCTTTTTTCGTTTGATCCGGAGCTCACTCTGCGAGGGATCTACGAAGGAGGGTCCGACGAAGGCAATACTTTGTTCTTTCACTGGGATTACTTCAACGAAGGCATGGGGAACACCGATTTCACCGGAACGTATTCGATTAGGGCCCGATCGGCCGAGGATGTTCCTCAAATAGCCGAGCAGGTCGATGCCTTGTTTCAGAACAGTGCTGCACCGACCAAGACCGAGTCTGAAAAGGCCTTTTTACTGGGTTTTGTAGAAATGATGGGCAATGTCCAATTTTTCATCACCAGTATCTGTGCTGTGGTGATTTTCGCCATTCTATTAGTGGCAGCCAATACAATGGCGATGTCGATCCGCGAGCGCGTGCGCGAGATTGGAGTCCTCAAAGCCTTGGGATTTCGAAAGCTTCAGATCTTGTCACTGCTGCTGGGTGAGTCAATATTTTTGGCTCTTGGCGGGGCTCTGATCGGCTCGTGGAGTGCGAGAATTCTATACTCCGGTGTCAGTATGGCCAAGGTGACAGGTGGAATGATCCAACGTTTCTATGTCACGCCGGGGACCTTGCTGCTGTGTGCCGCCATCGGGTTGTTGGTTGGAATTCTGTCGGCGGGCATTCCGGCCTGGAGAGCCTCGCAGCGTTCAGTTGTGGACGCTCTCAGACGGGTGGTTTAAGTCATGGCGGGCAGAATAAATGAAGATCCCTTTGAAATATAACCTTCGTAGTCTGTGGGTTCGGCGGGTGGGAACCCTGATGACCGCTCTGGGTGTCGGTCTGACCGTGGCCATTGTTATCACCATGATGGCACTGGTCAATGGTCTTGATTCCACCTTTGTGGAGACCGGACATGATAACCATCTGGTGGTCCTTCGCCAAGGGTCACTCAGCGAAACCAACAGCTACTTCAACCTTGACCTTCTTGAAATCATGCGGTTTCTACCGGGTGTTTCCAAGAATGCCGAGAATGAACCTCTGGCCGCCGGAGAAATTGTGGTAATCATCAATCATCCGCGGGTTACCGGTGAACCGTCCAACGTGATGATGCGAGGGACCTCCGACGTGGGCTTCGAGCTTCGTCCGGAGGTAAAAATCACTCAGGGGAGAAAGTTTCGCAGAGGTCTTCGCGAGATTATTGTGAGTCGCCCTCTGTCGAAACGCTTTCAGGATATGGGGCTGGGGGATACTATCCATATCGCCCGCAGCGATTGGAAGGTGGTCGGCATTTTCGAGACCGACGGGACGGCCTACGATTCCGAATTGTGGGGCGATTATAATGAGATTGCCACAGAATGGAATCGTCCAGCCTATTCTTCGGTGCTTTTAAAGGCTGAAGATACTGAAGCGGCTGAGAAACTCCAGCAGCGGGTTGCCGATGACAACCGCATTCAGTTGGAGGCCATCCCTCAGAAGGAATACTTTCGCGGGCAGACCATATCGTCTGTGGGTATTAAGGCGCTGGGAGTTTTTATTGCCGTGGTGATGGGAATCGGTTCGTGCTTCGCCGCCATGAACATGATGTACAGCACAGTCATGTCGCGGGCTAAAGAAATCGGTACGCTGCGGGCTGTGGGTTTTCGAAAACGAAGCATCCTGGCATCATTCCTGGCCGAATCCGTCTTTCTGGCCATCATGGGTGGGGCACTCGGATG
>JALLOM010000501.1 GCA_027717865.1 Acidobacteria bacterium AH-259-O06
TTGAACGGTTACCGTGGCTGGTGTGCACCTGCCTTTTCCTCTTCCTGTACTGTCAGAATGTTCAAGAAGCCACGATCGAAAACCTACGAGAGGAACGCAAACTGACTGACTATCAGATGATATCCCTGACCGGTCGAAGAGACGGCGATCGCCTGCCCGTTCGAGTCGTTTTCGAAGCTTCGTCCTCGAACCTACTGATGGACTTGCGCTTTCGCATTGGTGTTCCGACCCGTCTCGAGTCGGGTCAATATTATTGGGAACGACACGATGAGATTCTGGAAGGAGGCGTTCGAGCCCGCTCTGTGACCTTCCTGGGAGGTCAGTCTGACAATCCCAATCTGGGTGGCGTCTTCGAACTTCTCTCGACTGGCGGTGCTCCCATCTATAAAGTCACGCTCCCAACCACCGAGGTCAGACCATCCGATACCGAGACTCCTTGGGTGGTGCCGTCGCACTGATGGGCTGCCGCCCTTACTGCTCCGCCTCAGTTTTTCCCACTGACTCATCTACATCCGTGGATGGCCTGGCCACAGTGTCTCTTAATGTACGGCCTGACTTTTTCTGAATGCTGACCTGAAACTTAACAAAAGTTTCTTCCTGAATGATCCAGTCCTGCTGGCCCGCATTTCTCACAGCCTTCGTGACGAGAAGCTATGAATAATGCCGGCTAGTGGGTCAGAAAATGAAGTGGAGGAAGGTCCCTCCTCCCACCTACTTCTTGTTCTCGTACCATTTGTAGTTGATGTCGATATATCTTGACCAACCTTCCGGGAGTTCATCTTCCGGGAAAATGGCCTCCACAGGACACTCAGGGACACACGCTCCACAATCAATACACTCTTCCGGATCAATGTACAGTTGCTCCTCACTTTCAAACCTGCCCTCATCCTTGCGCGGATGAATGCAATCTACTGGACAAGCATCTACGCAAGCTGTGTCTTTCGTCCCAATACAGGGTTCGCAAATGATAAAGCTCATTGGTCCGGATTCCTTGCTGTTCCTCCCAATTTAGCCAGAAAGAAGGCAAAAGCTTCTGGCATGCCAGGATCTCTTGAAGGTTGTTTCAAACTCGCCGGATCGCAGTTGATCCAGGGTGCTGATGATGGTGTTGAAAACTCTGGTATCAGAAGAGATCAGTCCGGAGTCAACGACATCGTGAAACTGCAGTTGACCCACTGCCTGAATTTTCCCTTCTTTGTCGCGGTAATAGACAAGGCCTGCCTTTAGAGCGTTCAATCCGTAAACAGTTTTGAGCATCTTGAAATTTCGGACGAGGCTATCGATGGAACAGCCCGAGATGCCTTCCTGGCAGTGGGCAGCGGTTACAACGAAGCGAGCAAAGAGGATCGTGAAGGCTGCCTTGACTGGAACTCCATGCGAAACCCACTGGGGGAGAAAGCGCCCTAGTTCTTGCCTTATGATTTCTTGTTCACGCTCATTCAACTCATGTTCGAAGCCATGAATCCACACTCTCGCTTCGTCGGGAAGGTCTTTAAACTCGGACAAATGCATCTTTCAGCTCCTGTCCAACCCTGATCGAGTGTGGACTATTTCTTTACTCGCGTTTAAGACTTAGCTCAGACGAAACCCTACGATGTATCACTAGGGTCGCTCTCAGAGCGGCCTTTGCACTAACGGTTCAAACGGCGTTCGAGACGCAAGGGGCGCTACAAGCCTAGGGATCCTCATTTCTTGATGATTCGGTTCTTGCAGTGAATGTTCGAATGTATTTTGCCACGGCGCGTATTTCTTCTTCCGAGAGTTTATCTCTGAAACCCACCATGGAGGTCTTTTCGACCCCTTCGGCAAGCATCGCTGCTTTCTTCCCATCACCGCGTTCCTGGACAGAGCCATATCAGTGTCCTATTATTATACCTTTTATAATAATTTGTATAACAATTCTAGGACAAACAACCTTTTGGGGTCGCCTAAAAGCCGAACTCTATGGAGTTGTTGACAGGTGTTGATGGGGAGCCGATTTTGGCTCCCCTTTCTTTTTGAGTTGAACCGATGAGTTTAGAGCTAAAGTTCGATAAGCCTGCGCTGAG
>JALLOM010000502.1 GCA_027717865.1 Acidobacteria bacterium AH-259-O06
GATGAAAGCATACATAAACGCGGTTTCCCTGTGACGCTTATAGCGTCCGGAGACGCCACCGTGCCCGGCCTCCATTTTTGTTCTCAGTAAGAGTCGGTTCTGGTCGCTCTTATTGGCACGCAGCTTGGCCACCCATTTTGCCGGCTCCCAGTATTGGACCTGCGAGTCTTGAAGACTGGTGGTAACCAGGATGTTGGGATAGTCCTTGCCTTCTACGTTGTCATAAGGTGAGTAGGAAAGAATATAGTCGTAATACTTCTCTTCATTCGGATTTCCCCATTCGTCGTATTCGCTGGTGGTGAGCGGGATACTCTCGTCGAGCATTGTGGTTACGATATCCACGAAGGGTACGGCAGCAACCACGCCCTTAAAGAGGTCGGGACGCAGGTTCAGGACGGCGCCCATCAGCAGACCCCCTGCACTCCCGCCCTGCGCGAACAGCCGGTCTTTGCTGCTGTACTGCTCCCGGATGAGATACTCGGCACAGTCAATAAAATCGGTAAACGTATTCTTCTTTTTCAAGAGCTTTCCGTCCTCGTACCATTGTCGGCCAAGCTCCTGCCCTCCGCGGATGTGAGCGATGCCATAGATGAAGCCGCGATCGATCAGGCTCAACCGCGGAGAACTAAAGGTGGCATCCAGACTGGCGCCGTAGGAGCCATAGCCGTACAGCAGAAGTGGGTTCTTTCCGTTCTTCTTGAGGCCCTTTCGGTGGACGATGGAAATGGGGACCTTTGTCCCGTCCCTGGCCGCGGCAAACAACCGTTCGGTTTGGTAATTCTTCGAATCAAAACCACCCAGGACCTCCTCCCGCTTGAGCAGGATCTTTTCCCGGGTCAGCATGTTGTAATCGTAGATCGAGTTCGGAGTGGTCATGGAGGTGTAACCATAACGGAGGATGGGGGTCTCTAAATCAAAATTAGCCGTGGTATAGGCCAGATAGGCGGGCTCACCAAAATTCAGGTAGTGTTCATCTGCTCCCGACCAGGGTCGGATCCGCATCTGAATCAGCCCGTTCTTGCGTTCCTCAACCACGAGATGATCCTTGAAGATCTCAAAGTCCATCAGCAGAACATCATTTCGGTGCGGGATGACCTCTTGCCAGTTCTCCTTTCCGGTGCTGTCAACAGGAATCTTCATCAGACGGAAGTTTTTGGCATTGTCATTGGTGCGGATGTAAAAGTAGTCGCGATAGTGATCGACCTGGTATTCGTGATCCCTCTCCCGGGGCAAAAAGACTGCAAATGCCCCCGCTGGGTTATCTGCGTCCAGGTAGCGGAATTCACTGCTGAGTGTTTGGAGGGAGGAGATCATGACGTACTTCTTGGACTTGGTCTTGAAAACGAAGCATCGAAAGGTGTCATCCGTCTCCTGGTAGACCAGCTCGTCTTTGGCAGGATCCTCCGTTCCCAGGATGTGGCGGTAAATCCGGTATGAGCGGAGCGTGGTCGGATGCTGCTTGGCGTAAAACAGGGTCTTATCATCATTGGCCCAAGCCATGTTGCCCGTTACTCCGGGGATCACATCTTCAAGGAGCTTGCCGCTCGTGAGATTCTTGATATGAATGGTGTAAATGCGCCGTCCGGCGGTATCCACAGAATAGGCGAGCAAGTCCTGACCTGAACTCACAGCCCTGCTCCCTACCCTGAAGAATTCATGTCCCTTCGACATCACATTTACGTCGAGCAAAATTTCCTCTGAGCCATCCAGTGACTCTCGCTTACGGCAGTAAATCGGATATTGTTTCCCCTCTTCGAAGCGCGTGTAATAGAAGTAGTCCTCCAGTTTATAGGGGACCGACATATCCGTTTGTTTGATACGCCCCTTGATTTCCTTAAATAAAGTCTCCTGCAAGTCACGGGTATGGGCCATCACCGCCTCGGTGTATTCGTTCTCCGCTTCGAGGTACTTGATCACCTCCGGGTTGTCGCGCTCATTCAACCAGTAATAGTTGTCCGTGCGGACGTGGCCGTGTTTTTTCAGCTTTTTGGGGACAATTTTGGCCATCGGCACCTTAATATCTTGACGACCGCCTTT
>JALLOM010000503.1 GCA_027717865.1 Acidobacteria bacterium AH-259-O06
TCCACCACCATAGCTAAACATCCGGTTTACTCATTGGGTTGAGAGTACTAGACTTTTCTGGAAGATCACAAGGCCATTAAGCATTTTTGAGGAGGAGAATATGTTCTTACTGTTTCTGCTTGTTTCTTCCGTTTTACTCACTGCCGAAGGAGACGTGGAGATCGTCCCGATTACTCACGGATCAGTAGTCCTCAAGTGGCAGGGGAAAACGATCTATGTCGATCCCTGGAGCCGCGGAAATTACCAAGGGGTCTCCCAGGCCGATTTGATTCTGATCACGGACATCCATGGGGATCATATGGATCCAGCGCAGATCGCCAAGGTGCGCAAAGCGGACACGGTCATTGTTGCTCCCGCGGCTGTCCAGAAAACCGTCACTGAGGCCACAGTCCTTAATAACGGGCGAAGTACGGCAATCCTGGGAATGAAAATCGAGGCGGTTCCCATGTACAACCTCGAACGAGGACCTGGACCGGGACAGCTTTATCACACCAAGGGAAGGGGAAACGGCTACGTGCTCACCCTTGGAACTCAGAGATTCTATTTTTCAGGCGACACAGAATGTATCCCCGAGATGAGACAGCTCGGGAAAATCGACGTGGCCTTCGTCTGCATGAACTTGCCCTACACGATGACGCCTGAAGAAGCCGCCGAATGCGTGAACGCTTTCAAACCCAGGGTCGTTTACCCCTACCATTACCGTGGGTCCGATCTGAATGCCTTCAAGAAGGCAGTGAACGCACCGGGGGTGGAGGTTCGGATTCTGGACTGGTACTAGTTCCCTGTTCCAGGTTCCAAGTTCCACGTTTCAGGTTTCAAGTTTCAGGTTCCAGGTTGAGAACTGACAGCTGACAACTGAAAAGGAGCCAGGAGTCAGGGGCCAGGAGCCGGGAGCCAGAAGTCAGGAGACAGGAATTCAGAATCCAGAATGCAGAATCCAGAATTCAGAAGCTCACAGCTCGGAACTCAACACTCACAGCTCAACAGCTGAACAGCTCACAGCAACTTGGAACTCGGGACCTGGAACCCTACCACCCCAGGTGCTTGTGTAGAAACTCGAATGTCCCTACACCGTTGATGGTGTGGGGCCCGTTGAAGAACTCAATCGTGGTCCGGTCGCCGATACCCAGAAGGTTGTAGCGTCGCCGGGTCCGCGCGTACTCATAAGCCACCCACTCATCAGGAGCGACGCCGTCGTGGTGTCCCCGTTCGACCATGAATGGACGGGGGCAGATCAACCAACTCATCTCGGCATAGTTGAAGGTGTTTGCCAAATTGAATTCGGGCATCTCATATTCGCGCGTAAAGAGATAACTATAGCGGTGGCGGGCGGTGACATTTTTCCAGATCCACTCGTTATAATCCGCCGAACAAATGGACAAACAGTAATCCTCCAACAGTGCGGGCACTCGCATCGCCGTCTTGCCCCCATAGCTGAGTCCATAAAAGGCAATGCGCTTAGCATCAACGAAAGGCTGTGCAGCAAGCCACCGCAGTGTTCGTTCGTGTTGACGGACGATGACGGCGAAAAGTGATTTCTTCAGCGGGTTGGCTTTGCGCTGCAAGACTCGGAAGTTGTCACGGCCGATGTAAGGATTCTGCGGCGCGTAAGTCACGAAACCTTGCTCGGCCAATCTACAGGCAAACCGATGATAAGACCGGTGGTCTACCTTTGGATCGGCCACGTCCTGCGGCCGCGCTTCCAGCCCATGCTGGCAGACTACGACTGGACGCCCCTCGCCTGGTTTGATGTCCTGCGGTACAAGGAGAATGCCGTAAGCGAACACATCGGGATAAACGTCGAGGACGACCTCGTAGCCTTTGTACTTGGGCTGGTCATAGATGAGTCGAGTGCGCGGATTGGC
This sequence comes from Acidobacteria bacterium AH-259-O06, assembly GCA_027717865.1. GTDB lineage: Bacteria > Acidobacteriota > UBA6911 > RPQK01 > JADFOI01 > JALLOL01. Next base: position 1,866 of record JALLOM010000503.1, read on the forward strand.
GGGGAGGCTGGCAGGAGGAAAACGCCCAATAACCTCGTCCCACAAGTAGTGGCGATACCAATTAGAGCTCTTCTGCCAGTTCACCAGGCTGGAATCGTCGGCTTTTGACCAGAACTCTGCCCGCCGAAACTGGGCTTCGCGCATGAGATACTGGGTGTGTTCGAGCATC
>JALLOM010000504.1 GCA_027717865.1 Acidobacteria bacterium AH-259-O06
CAGTGAGGTCGATGATAAATCGTCCCTTGTTGTCCGTCACCGTCGCAAGAACATTTACCGCTTCCACTTCAACTCGGATCTGCGGGTCTTGAAAGGAGGAGCAAATGAGAAGTGTCCAACAGCAGAAGAGCGCTCTCAAGGTTTTCTGCATCCCCGATAATTTACTATATTCATTGGCCCACAATCCAACCCTAAACCAGAATCGAATCCTTCCGTCGGACCCAAAAACCGTCCACATGCAGCAACTCCCTGCGTCGCTGAAGGGTTACACTCAGAAAGACTCTTCTTCTTTTTCTTCTTCTTCTTGACACGCAATTTTCCGCAGAGGTATTTTCTAGCCTCTCCTGAGTCGAGTTAAGTGAGGAGGCCATGGACAGATTTCTAGAGGATCGAAGAAAAAGCCTGGAGGAGGAGTTTTTCTTCAAAGAAAACAAGAAGCTTCTGGAAAAACTTCGTCAGATGAAGCAGATGGAGGAATCCAAAGAGGCCTTGTCCAAGGCCTCGGGCATTACCAATGATGCCCTCCTTGAAAAGCTGCTCGAACTCGGTATCCACGCCGAGACTGTGGCTGCACTGGCTGTTGTCCCTTTGGTGGAGGTGGCTTGGGCCGACGGCCACCTTGATGAGAAAGAAAAAGAGGCCATTTTGATCGCTTTGGATGCCTCGGGGCTTGCAAAGGGAGGCCTGGAGTACGAACTTCTGGAAAGCTGGTTGGCACATCGACCTGAGCCCAAACTTCTAAGAGCTTGGGAACATTATGTGCAGGGGCTTTGCGAGCAGCTCAGCGAAGAAGAGTGGAGCTCTTTGAAAGCTGACCTTTTAGGAAGGGTTTGGGCTGTTGCCGAAGCTAGCGGTGGCTTCCTGGGCCTGGTGTCCAAGGTCTCAAAGGCTGAAGCAGAGATGCTGCAGCAACTTGAAAAGGCCTTCCGATGATCCTCCAGCTGTCATCCGTTCGTGCCTTCGTGCCTTCGTGCCTTCGTGCTGTGGTGCTGTGGTGCTGTCGTGCTTTCGGGCTGTTGTGCTGTGGTGCTGTGGTGCTATGGTGATGTCAGCTGTTGCACTCCCAATTAAAGCACTAATGAACTAAGGCCCAAGAACCCGAAAGCCCTAAAAGTACAAAAGCAACGACAGCACCACAGCACCACAGCACAACAGCCCGAAAGCACGACAGCACCACAGCCCGAAACATCCATCATCCGTTTAGGAGTTGAGCCAATAATCATTTACTTTTGTGCAGCAATTCTAGAGAATAAGGTATCTTCCAAGAACAGGTGTTTTACAATGCCTAGCCAAGAAGAAAAACTCGAGCAGATCGACCAAATCGTGCATCAGATCATCGATGATTGGTATGAGCGGGTAAAGGAGAACTACGTCACTGAAGAGGATAGCCGAGAACTAGGTGTGGAACCGGAGGTGAAATGTTTTCACGATTCCGGGAATCATCGTCTCAAGTTTTCGCGCGAGAAGGAACTTGATGTGACTTATGGTCTTGGGGTGAAGCGGAAAAATGAACGGCTGGTTGTCGAGGCAAGCGTAAATAACAAGTCTGAGGGCTTTGATTACGGAGCCTTTGTTAACAAGCTAAAATCTCACTACTGGCGAAGCCGAAATGAAAAACCTTGGACCGATCCCGACTTTGACCACTTCACTTACCAAGACCTGCTTCCCTTTGAGCCTTTAATGGGACAATCGGTGACTTTGGATATGCGCAAGGAAAGGGCAGACATCATCCGATTGTCGTTCGAAGTCAATCCTCATCACGAAGATCTCCTGCTGCGGCGCAAGGATGTGCTTCGAGACCTGATTGAAAACTACTGTGTGGCTCCCCTGAAGCGCATCTACGCCGAATCCTACCGCGAACTGTAAGGGACGAAATAGTCAAGGCTGCACGTCACACAACGGGCGGTTCATCGTGAGAGGGTATCGCAAAAGGCGGAATCATGGCGAAGTACACAGAGCCGCGACCGTGAGGGAGCGGTGGGAAATCCAACAGGAACTGCTGTAAGTCTTTGATCTGTAGAACCTTTTGC
>JALLOM010000505.1 GCA_027717865.1 Acidobacteria bacterium AH-259-O06
TTATCGCTTGCTGCTTCTTGTGGCTCTGTTTTTTCCTAGCAAATCTCCCTGAAATTGCCCTCGTAGTTGACTACCTCCAGGAGGAAGAGGAAGCGGCGAAACCTTATTTGGTTGAGGAGAGCAAGCTATGAACAAAGCATTTGAAGTTATCACAGACACAATCGTCAGAAAGTTAGAAGAGGGCACTGTCCCCTGGCATCAACCCTGGTCAACGGAGATGCCCAAGAACCTGATCAGCAAGCGAACGTACAAGGGCATCAACGTCTTTCTTCTTGGCTCCAAGGGATATGCCAATCCCTACTGGCTGACGTTCAAACAGGCAAAGCGGTTCGGAGGACACATTCGACAAGGTGAGAAATCAACTCCCGTTGTCTTCTGGAAGTGGATTGAGAAGGAAAACAACGACGGAGAAAAAGAATCCTATCCTGTTCTGAGATACTACAACGTCTTCAATGTCTCTCAATGTGAGGGCATTCCAGCTGAGAAGATCCCACCCCTAGAAAATCAGCGAGACTTCCATCCAATCCACCAAGCAGAAAAGACAGTCCAAAGGGGATGCCACAACGTCCAAAGATTGAGCACAGGGCGTCACAGGCTTACTATCGGCCATCCAGTGACACAGTCCACATGCCCCCGGCGGAAGTCTTTACGGGAGATGCCGAATATTACAGCACCATCTTTCATGAGCTGACTCACAGCACAGGCCATAAATCGAGGCTCAACAGACTGGACACGGACAACCTGGCTCCCTTCGGCTCCCGAGACTATAGCCAGGAAGAACTGGTGGCAGAGATGGGAGCAGCCTTCTTGTGTGGGCATTGCCGGATTGAGAATCGGACTATCGACAATTCAGCCGCCTATATCCAAGGCTGGCTCCGGAGGCTCAGAAACGACAAGGGGCTGGTGATCTTCGCTGCTGCTCAGGCTCAGAAGGCGGCTGATTTCATCCTGGGGAAAGGGGGCAACGATGAAACAGCATCCTAAGCGCAAGAACATCGCGAAGCAGCAACGCTTACAGGAGGGTCATAAAGTGGCCCTCCTCTGCGATCACAATCTGATAGGGGAAGTTGTGGGACATACCAAAGGTGGGGCCGTGATTGTCAAATGGCAAGGCCGGAGAAGGCGATATGTCCACAACCCCCGATTCTTGAGAAGACTTTTGGAGGGTAAGAATCATGACTAAGTGCTCTGGTTCATAAATACGCCTACGTATTTTAGGCCGCCCGCTCGAGGCGGCACAAAAGGTCATGGAGATCGCGTCGAGTGAACTTCCATTTGAAGGGTCGAGCCAGTCGTTCATAATGACGTTCGAACTCGGACAGGCGTTGCGAGAGAGCCGACAGGGAGGGAAAGTTGTTGGGCGTGAGGACCTTGCGCTGAACAATGGAGAAGTAGATCTCGACCTGATTGAGCCAACTGGCGTGGATGGGGCCGTGAACCAAGACCAAGTTGGAATAGCGTCCCTCGAGGCGTTGGATCGAACGTTGGCCTCGATGAGAGGAGCCGTTGTCGACAATCCAAAACACGCGACGGGCACGGTGATAGGGATCCTGACTCATGACCTGATCCACAAGCCGATCAAAGGAGACAATGCCGGTGCTGGATTCGCACCGGCCGAAGACTTTGGCTTCGTGCACGTCCCAGGCGGCCAGGTAAGCCCAAGCGCCGAGGCGTTCGTACTCATGCTCGAGTTTCATCGGCGAGTGGGGCTGTGGAGGAAGGGTTCGGTGGAGACGTCTCCGGGCCTGGATGCTGGTTTTCTCATCGGCGCACAGGACGAATTCATCCCGGCGCAACGGCTTCGCGTCCCAGATTCGCTCGTACAGATCCAGGATGCGGCTGGCTTTGACGGAAAAGTCCGGATCCCGGGGGAAAAGCCAGCAGCGATGCTGCCAGGGGCGGATGGCATCCTCATGCAGCCAGCGCCACACGGTGGTTCCACTGATGGAAGCCACCAAACCGGATTGACAGACATGCTCGGCCAATTCTTTGCGGCTCCACCGAGAGAGCGGAACGCCGCGCGTGGC
>JALLOM010000507.1 GCA_027717865.1 Acidobacteria bacterium AH-259-O06
TGTGAGGGTTTTTCAATGATAGGGACCAACCAGGCGGCACTTACGCCTCCATTGCAGCCGACAGTTGTTTCAGACACGCAGGTGAAACGAGTCGATAGGGGACCCGGTTACGAGCCCGAACTCGACGGTGGGCAATCAAGTCGCACAGAACCAGGTCGGTTACCTCAAGACCACGGAGATTCTCAGCGGGCAACAAATACTCTCGTATGGTGTGGCGTTCTCCGATAACGGGTGCCAACACGCCTCGGGCCGTTTGCAAAACGGCTTGACTAATGGAGACGACGGCAATGGTGGAAGGCTTCCGCAACTCATGGATCATCTTCACGTGCTCATCCACGGCGGAAAAGGTGATGGGGATGGCGGGATGATCCTTGGGGACCAGCGAGGCAATTTTGGGGATGGCACCCGGCGGACCCACCACCAGTGCGCCCATCATCAATTCGGGGTTTAACGAAAGCTCATCGGTTGAGCATGCCTCAACGGGGAAACTTAGTTTTTCCTTGAGTTCTTCTCGGAGCAGGTGGCGCATGCCAGAATCGCTGGATACCACCAGCAAGTGATCAGGGGGCAGAGCCATGAGTCGCTCTTGAACCCGTTGGCGAAGTTGCTGGAGCGTATAGCCCTTTTCCTGGGCTGCCCGGATGGTGGCATTGATTATAATCAGAGCGGGAAGGCTATGTGTGGCTGGCTACTTTCTGGAAAAGTTCAACAAACGGATCAAGGGTTTTCGACCGTGTGGCTTCTAGTCGTTTCTGTTGGGATGTTGATTTTAGGAGTAGCACTCTGGGCACTGGTAACACAACCTACGCTGTCTGCTGAAAAAGTACCCCCAGGATCTGTACCAGCAGTAGATCCAGCACGACTGGAGGTTCATGTCCGGATGCTATCGGAGGAGTTTTTCCCACGGAACGAGGGCCATCCCGAAAATTTAGATCGAGTTGCTGCCTACATTCGGAAGGAATTTGAACAAGCAAACGGAGGGGTGTCGTATCAGTCTTATGATGTCCAGGGGAAGACATATCACAATGTGATTGCTCTGTTTGGCGCAGACACGAAGGAACGGATCGTTGTTGGTGCACACTACGATGCTTTTGAGGAACTGCCCGGAGCGGACGACAACGCAAGCGGCGTAGCCGGACTGATTGAGCTTGCATATCTCCTCGGAAATACATCCCTGCCAATGCGTGTGGAACTCGTTGCATATACTTTGGAGGAGCCGCCGCACTTTCGCACTGGGAATGCCGGGAGTGCGGTTCATGCCGCCTCACTCAAGAAGGAAGGCGTTCCTGTCCGTATCATGCTGTCCCTTGAAATGATCGGTTTCTTTAGTGATGCCGACAATAGCCAGGGCTTTCCCCTGTCAATCCTCAAGTTGTTTTATCCAACCCGGGGTGACTTCATTACAGTTGTGGGAAAATTCGATCAGGCATTGACTGTTCGCCGTGTCAAGATAGCTATGAGTCGAGGATCAGCACTTCCGGTGTATTCGATCAATGCTCCAACCTTTGTTCCAGGAATCGATTGGTCGGATCATCTCAATTATTGGGAGAAGGGTTATAAGGCTGTGATGATTACTGATACTTCCTCAAATCGGAATCTAAATTACCACACGCCATACGATACCCCCGACACACTGGACTACGAAAGGATGGCGATGGTAGTTCGGGGAACACACGCGGTGGTTCTTGCGTGGTCTGAGTAACAGTGGCTCTTGCGCCTGAAAGAAGGTGAAAGGAAGAGGAGCCTTGGAACTGGTATAAAAGACCTACAACCAACGCGCGGTGTTTTGGCTTCCCTCAACCTAGAGCTGCTTTTAGCACATAACCGGTAAGAGTTCGCTTTTCCAGAATGTGGTCTTGCCCAGCGCAAGGTATGTTCGGCGTTGGCCGGGCGGCCAGAGTCTCTCAACCTGAGTGCCAACCTAGGGGGGCTTCCAGCGCCAGTTGTGGGTAAAGCAGCTGAAGCTGAAGGTAGTCGTATAGCTCCGCGCTGGCGGTTATGTCAAGAGGGCCGGAGACT
>JALLOM010000508.1 GCA_027717865.1 Acidobacteria bacterium AH-259-O06
AGGAAAAAATCGCATCCGCATTTCATCATCGGGGTGGTGGGGTGTGTGGCCCAGCAGGAAGGGGAAGAAATGGTGAAGAAAGCCCCTTTCGTGGACCTGGTCGTGGGCACACATATGTATCACGCCATCCCAGACCTGCTTGAGGAGATTAAACGAAAACATTGTCGAAACACTCATCGCGTGGCGACAGAATTTTTAAAAGCTCGGGCGCCCTTTGAGATCGAGCAGGTGATGCGCCAAAACGCCTTTCGCGCCAACATCACAATCATGGAAGGGTGCAATAAGCGCTGCAGCTTCTGCATCGTCCCTTTTACTCGAGGCAAAGAAAGAAACCGTCCTGCGGCTCGCATTCTCGAGGAAGCTCGCAGGGCGGTGGCGCGTGGATATGTGGAAATCCTGCTGCTTGGCCAGACTGTTAACAGCTACAAAGATCCCACCAATCGGAAGTTCAAATTCGCCGACCTTTTGGCCCAGGTGGCACGCATTCCGGGGATTCAGAGGGTGCGCTTTACTTCGCCCCATCCGCGGGAATTTGATGATGACAGCATCGCAGTGATCGGGGAGATGGAAACCATTTGCAATCAGGTTCACCTGCCGGTTCAATCCGGTTCCACAGCGGTCTTGAAGCGCATGCGGCGACAGTACACCAGGGAGCGCTATTTGGAACTAGTAGAGAAATTTCGACGCTGCGCTCGCCCTGTGGCCCTGTCTACGGACATCATCGTTGGATTTCCCGGTGAGCGCGAGGGGGATTTCGAACAAACTTTGAGTTTGATCAAGCAAGTGGAGTTTGAATCGATCTTCTCTTTTAAATACTCGCCTCGTCCTTACACAGAGGCGGTGTCCTGGCCTGATGAGGTCCCGGATGAGGAAAAGACCAGGCGGTTGATGATGCTGCAGCGGCTGCAGAAGGAAATTCAACTCCGCCTCCATCGTGAACGCTACCTGGGCCGGCCCTTTGAAGTCCTGGTTGAGGGAACCGCGCGCGACAGGGTACAACGCTATGGGCGAACTACCACGAACAAGATTGTGAATTTTCCGGGGACGCAGTCGCCCGGGACATTCACACAAGTCCTCGTCACCGATATTGGCCCCAATAGCCTTGTGGGTCAAAGGGTCGAGGAGATCTCGCAGCATTGCGCTTAGGAGGAATCATGGAACGGGAATTTAAGATCAAGGGACTCATGATGGACCCCATCACCAATTCTCCCATTGTCATCTTGCAGGATGTGGAGAAGAACACTTTGCTCCCCATCTGGGTGGGCATCTTTGAAGCCAATGCAATTGCGCTGCAAATTGAGCGAATCGATACACCCCGACCCATGACCCATGACCTTTTAAAGAACATTCTCATGCAGCTGAATACCAGCGTTGAGAAGATCGTGGTGAGCGACCTCAAGGAAAACACCTTTTACGCCCTCATCCACCTGCAAATGGATGGGGATCAGATCACCATCGACAGCCGACCCAGTGATGCCATCGCTCTCGCCCTGCGGACCGATGCGCCCATTTTCGTCACTGAGGAGGTCATCAACAGCAGTCGCAACATCACCCTGGAAAAAGAGAACCTGGATCCGGAAGATGTGAAAAAGTGGCTGGAGAATCTCAACCCGGAAGATTTGGGCAAGTACAAGATGTGAGGCGCGCGACCAACCCTGGCCCGTGTATCCGCCTGCCACTGCCTAAATTACCCTTTATTAACAGATATTTACAATCAATTATATTCAGTAACTACTGAGTTTTTGCCCCTGGACTAATCTAAAACCTCCAAGCTGGCATGTAAATAACTATAAATAGTGAGAATTTCCACTGTGCGGTGGCAGGGGCCAGGGAAAATAAACTTTACATAATATTTCTTATGCGACCTTCTGGTTGTCACTCATTTCACCCCTTTCCTTCCTCTCCCATGCCCTTCGCGAGCGCGGCCCATCCCTGCCCCTGTCTCCTTTACATCCCCATCATTGGCACATACTTGAAACGGTCAGCTGGTCAGGGGGTCAGTGGTCAGCGGC
>JALLOM010000051.1 GCA_027717865.1 Acidobacteria bacterium AH-259-O06
GACCCAGCTGCGTTACGACCTGCGCAAACTCAAGGGCCACGGCCTGCTCCAACGCGTAGACCGAAGCTACCGCTACCGCCTCACCGACAAGGGAAACCGGGTTTGCCTTCTGTTCGTGCTCTTTCACCAGCGGGTCTGTGGCCCCTTGGCCAACGCTCTGTTTGATTGCTCTGCCGACCCCTCCATCAAGCCCCCCACCAAACTTGAGGCTGCCTACCGCAGGGCCGATCAATCTCTTCAGCGGGTCATCGACCTCCTGGCCGCTTGACCTCTCGCTCAGCCACCCGTCCCTTCTGTTGAAAGCATCAAGACAAAATCGAAGTTCGCTCTGATTCCTCCCCCAGGTCCTCCTCGCCAGGCCCTAGACCTAATCCTCACCACGCCTCCCCGCCCTCCAATCGCCCAGCCACCCCAAAAAAACTCATAGGCTCTTGCACAAACCCCCTTCATCCGCTCTTATGGAAATGTGAGAGCCAAATTCTCAGAGTCCAGAACGTAGAATCTAAACCCCTGTGTAGAAGGCTTTCCCTTCATGCTAAGCCTTTTGGGTTTTAATGGCAATGGCAAGGGCTTGGTATTGAGGAGATTGATTAAAGGGAACGGAAATCGCTAAGGTTCACCGTAAACTCCAGACAGGTTCTTAGCTACCCATCTTATATTGAAACTTCATAGTTAGTCGGGACGATTCTACCATATTCAGCCTGAAGTTGGGTCACTCGCCCGTCGGCACCAGCCGCTTGAGTTCTGGTATGGTGCATGTGGAGAGATCTTGAAGAAGGAGTTTTGCAGAGGAAGAAAAAGAGGGTCAAGTGTGGAAAAGGGATCCAGGCAAAGCGGAAGAAAACTTGACAGCTAGCTTATCCTGGTTAGGTTTCGCGGGACGGGGAAATGCTGAGTTCTTGGGGGCTGAGGCCGCCCATGGTTTGAGAGTTTTCCCTCATGCTCACCGACATGGTTAAGAAACCTCAGGTTGAAGCCTGTTATGGAATGCCAGGATATGAAGGGGGCTGCGAGAAGGCACTGAGTCAGGAGACAGGAGCCAGAATCCAGAATCCAGAATCCAGAATCCAGAAGCATTAGGTTTCGACCGGGAATCCATGATCGTGCGGGAGTACGCTTCTAATAATCGACTGACTTCTTCCAACTGCCTTTGTAACCCTTCATTTTTTAGATACCCGAGATCCCTCGCTAAAATCAGGTAGTAGCGTGTTTCTTCGAGAGAGCCTTGAGCGATATTCATGAATCGGGCTTTGTCGCCTTTACCGCGCTTTTTAAAGCCTTCTGCGATGTTCGCTGGGATCGAAATAGCAGCGCGGCGCAATTGAGATCTCAATTCGTAAAGTTCGAACTTAGGGAAACATACCGTTTCACGATAAACACTCAGTGCAAAGTGATGAGCCTTTCACCAAACAACAAGATCCTCAAACGTTTTCGCCGGCCTTCTCTTCATTCTGGATTCTGGCTCCTGACTCCTGTCTCCTGTCTCCTTTGAGCTCAAGACTCTTTGGCCGGTTTGGTGTTCTTCTTTGATGGGGGCTCGACCCTGATTCGGTCTTTAAGCTTCAAGAATTTCTTCTCGCCAATCCCCCGCACATTCATCAGATCCTCAGTCCGTTTAAAGGGGCCATTTATCTTGCGAAATTGCAAGATCCGTCCAGCCAAGACCGGCCCAATGCCCGGCAAACTATCAAGTTCCACAGAGGTGGCCGTGTTGAGGTTGATCTTTTTCACCTGTTCGGCCCTTGCCACTGAAACGCACAGCAGGAGCATCAGGACTGCCAGTGCTGCTCCCCAGGTAGACAATGTTACTTTCATCACACTTTCTCCTTTCTTAGAGATTTTCCTACTGCTATAACGCACCAAACAGAGAATCTACGAAGGAATTTCGATTGCCTCGACTCTAACCCGCCTGGGGGCCGTGTCTTTAAAATTTAAATTTTTGGCCAAAATTTAAATTTAAAAGACACGGCCCCTGAGCACACACTATTGAGCAAGATACCAAGCCAGTAATTCTTGACCCCAGAGTGTGCTGGCAATGGCACCTACGCCGAGGAAACTTCCGAAGGGAAGTTCGTAGCGCCGACCTTTACCAAGGGCATAAATATAGATTGAGCCCACCAGTGCCCCCAGCAACGATCCTAGCAGAATCGTTAACCAGGCATATCGCCACCCCAGAAAGGCGCCGACCATGGCCATCATTTTGATATCACCAAAGCCCATCCCTTCGATTTTCTTGACCCTCACGTAAAGCTCCGCTACCAACCAAAGGAAACCTCCCCCAACCAAAATGCCAAGGATCGAATCGAAGTAATGGGCCCATATCACGTTGTAGGTGCCGAACAGCTGGGTTCCCTGAAAAAATTCCCCGGATTGAAGAGGTGACATCAGGAGGCCGAAGGTCAAACCACTCAGGGTAATAACATTGGGAAGCAGCCTTTCAAAGAGATCAATAAAAATCAAACCCACCAGCATTCCAAAAAACACCACGTTGATGAAAAAAGGAGTGTCAAATCCGTATTTTAGGAACAAAAGATAAAAGAGCAGGGCGGTTGTGCTTTCCACGATCGGATAAATCCAGGAAATTCGACCGCCGCATTGACTACACTTTCCACGCAAAAAAAGATAACTGAGGATGGGAACATTCTCCCAAGGTCTCAGCGGATGATGGCAGTGTGGGCAGCTCGAACCGGGGCGAATGACGGATCTACCTTTGGGAATCCGATAGATGCAAACATTTAAAAAGCTTCCCACCGCCAGACCGAAGGCGATAACAAATGCATGAGCAAGGAGCATTGGGGGATTATACCCAAAGAGTTCCAAGTTTCAGGTTCCAGGTTTCAAGTTTCAGGTTCCAAGTTTCAAGTTTCAGGTTCCACGTTTCAGGTTTCAAGTTCCGAGTTCCAGCTTTCAAGTTCCAGGTTCCAAGTTAGAGCTATCAGCTTTCAAATGTTCAGCTTTTGAACTTTGAACCGGTTGAATTATTCGTAATGGGGGCCGTTCAACTTCGGACCTTAAAGCACACATGAAACGTGGAACCTAAAACTTGAAGCTTGAAACCTGAAACGTGGAACTTGAAACCTGAAACTTGAAACCTGGAACCTGAAACCTGGAACTTGGAACTTTCAACTTTCAACTATCTCTGCCGTGCCAGGACGATGTCGTTTTCGTCAACGATGGTGTACATGGCCGTGCGCAGGTCAGTAAGCGCCAGCTGGTAATCCACCAGCGCGCGCAGCTCCTGGACCCGTGATTGCGCCAGATCCCGCTGAAAACGCAGCACTTCAAAGTTGGTCGACAGTCCAGCCTGAAACCGCTTGTTCTCTCCTTCTAATTGCTCCTCGGACAGCCGCCGTGCCATCTGCGCTGCCTCCAGCCGCTTCTTCTGGGTTGCGATCCCCTCAAAGGCATTTCGCACCTCCACGATTATCATCTGCTGCACGTTCTTCATCCGGCTCATTAGCTGTCTCTCGGTGATCGCCACCTGCGCCAGCTGAGCCCCATTGCTGCGATTGCGCAGTGGAATCTGGACATCGACAAACACCCCGTAGCTGAAAAAGTCGAACCCAAAGACCTGATTCCACGCTTGCGAGAACTTCCCAAAAAACACGCTTTCTGGCGCCAAAACAGTTTGGACTCCCAGGGGCTGATCCCGATCGACCTTGAAAACCTGACCCGAGGTCCCCGTCGAGGTGACGCTGAAGGTCAGGTCTACTGTCGGCTTTCCTGCTTTTTTCAAGTAGCCCCGGTCCACCTCGTTCTTCTCCATTTGCAGACGCATTTGCTCCAGCTCCGGACGACGCCCCAGCGCCGTGTCAATCGCCTCATCCAAACCGATTTGCGGCTGTTGCATCTGAGGGCGGTCGGTTGGAATCAGCGTCAAATTCCAAAGACTGGCCTTCGGATCGGGTGCCAAGAGACGCTTGAGAGCATTCTGCGCATTAATGATCTGGACTTCCGATTGAATCATGTCCTGCTCCCGCGTGGCCACCTCCGCTCGCGAGGATGTGATTTCAATCGGGGCCGATACCCCAATTTCCACTCGTTTTCGATTGTTCTCGTGCTGGATAATGGCTAGCTGCATCGACTCACGGCCCGTTTCGTGGTTTTCAATGGCAAACACCAGCTCCCAGTATTGCCCCTCCACCTGTCGGATGATTTCCGAAACCCGCTGCCGGAACTGGCTGTCAGTGATCTCCGTGTCCAGGTTGTACAGCTTGATCTGACGCTCCGTGGGGGTCTGCAAAAAGCCACGCCACAGCGGCTGCCTGAAACTGGCGTCGAAACTCGATCCAAAGCTAGGATTGATAAATCTGAATGTGCTGTTAGTGTTGCTCCGGTTGTTGTCAAACCCCACGGTGAAGGAGCCTCCACCGGGCACGTTTTGCTGGACTGAACTATTCAGTGTCAAGTTCTGGAAGTCGCGAGTGAGGATATCACGGCCCGCATCCAAGACGCTGGTGTTCGGAGTCTCCGAGGACTGCCAGCCGAAACGGAAGTTGAAGACCGGATCATAGAAACCGCGGGTGTCGATGAGGCGCTCGCGATTGAGATCCTCGTTGAACTCCTCAATGGCGATCTCCAGGTTGTTGGCCAGAGCCAGGCGAATCGCATCCTTCAGACTAAGCTCCAGCACCACCCCTTCCCGCCGCACCCGTTCGACATAGGATTCAGGTTGTGAAACCTCCTGCTGCTGGGAATTCCCCAATGGAGGTGAGACTTCCTGCTGCGCCAGGAGCTGGTTAAAAGAAAAAGTAAACAAGAAAATAAAGGTAGTACGCATCACTTTTTTTACTCTCCCAGTTTTAGTTCTATTTGCTGGTGGTGTACGAAGATCGGCAGAGAATTGTTTCAAAGGAAGGTCAAATTTATGAAGGTCCTCTTGCGGGGCAGGCAACAAAAAGGGGGGAAAATAGGAGGGCACGGAAAGACCGTGCCCCTCGAGAAACATGCTCAGGGGATCAATCAGGATTGGGCTCTTTGCTTCCTTCGAGAGTGGGTCCATCTCTCTTCAGAGTGGGCCGGTCTCTCTTGAGAGTAGGCTTTTCCTTATCTTTGCTACTTCGATTGGTTTTTCGTTTGAGCGTGGGTCTTTTTGCGGCACCCTGACGGGTTGAACCAGGGGTGATCAGATTGTTATCCAGTTCAACTAGACGACCTTTGACACGCTCAAACTCTGAACTGTTCAAGACATATTCATCTCTAGGAGGAAGGTATGAGATTTCCTCTTGAACGGCCACAATACGGTTGTCGATGGAGGGATGAGTCCGCCAAAAGCTTGCGAATTTTCCGGGTTTGTCTTTCTCCTTGGCCTGCAGTTTTTCAAAGAAACTGATGAAAGCGTGCGGATCATAATCACTATTCCAGAGATACTGGGTTCCGAGCTGATCGGCTTCCGCCTCCGATTTCCGGGTGATTCCCAGAACCGCCAGCGACATACCCATCCCCAATCCCTGATAAATGCCGTACTGGGTCCAGTAACCACCTACAAAAAGTGCAGGAATTGTTGCAAGCCGCAGCAGCTGACCCTTGGTCATTCTTTCAGTTGCGTGGCGGGCGGTCACATGCGCAATTTCATGAGCCATCACTCCCGCCATCTCGGACTCATTTTCAGACTCCAAGATGAGGCCCTTATTGATGAAGAAGTAACCTCCGGGTAAGGCAAAGGCGTTCACTTCGTCCGTATCGACCACCTTAATGACAAACGGAACCTTGGCATCGGAGTGCTTCACAATGTGCTGAGCGACTCGATCGACATATTCAACCACGACAGGATCCTCGACCAGACGAGCTGTCTGTTCAAAAAATTGGGAGTACTGTGCGCCCATTTGGATTTCTTTTTCCTGCGAGACGAAATTGGGGAAAAACCAGGCGATCTTTCCGTTAATATTGCGGTTGCCGATATTTTCAACGTCGGCATGTTTTCGACTGGCGTATGCATGAAATGGGAATAGAAATAGGATAGCCAATAAAAACCCGATCGAGATTCCCTGCTGTCTTCGTTTCATAGTTTAGTTCTCCTCTGGGAGTTGTCTTTCATTATAACGCACCTGAGTCTTTTCTTCAGGTCTATTCTTTGCTAGTGTTCCTAAATATCTAGACGAAAACTCGCTTCAAATGTTTCACCGCAAGCAGCTTAGTTTGTAACTTAGTACAGAAATAGTTGAAACTTAGTACAGAAAGAAACAGAAAACATGCTCACAATGAAGATCCTTACCGCCAAGCAGATGAATGAGGTCGACCGTTTAACCACGGACGAGTATGGAATACCCAGTCTGTTGCTGATGGAAAACGCCGGCCTAAACCTTTACACGACCCTTGAAAAGTATTTTGAGGGTCTCGAGTCCCGGCACATTGCCGTCATCTGTGGAAAGGGAAACAATGGCGGAGACGGACTCGTATTAGCCCGTCAACTTGTTCAGCGAAAAATACATCCGGATGTTTATCTACTCAGCAAAGTGGAGGAGGTTTCGGGTGACGCGCAAGTCAATTTGCATGCTTACCTGAAATCCGGAGCAAGGGTCGTCGAGGTCACTGATTCAGCAGAGTGGGAAAAAATCAGCGAGAAATTCAGTGGGTACGAGATCATCGTGGATGCCCTTCTGGGAACCGGAATTGGCAAGACCTTGTCGGGTCTATATTCGCAGGTTGTTTCGACGATCAACTCAACGAAGGCATTTGTACTTTCGGTTGACATTCCTTCGGGGATGTTTTCCGACTCCTTAACGGGAGGTGTACAGACTGTTCGAGCCTCTGCCAGTGTGACCTTTACGGCTCCTAAGATCGCTCACATTCTCAATGAAGATCAGGAAGCTATTGGCGAGCTGCATATTGTTCCCATCGGAAGCCCCTCACAACTCCTTCACAAACCGGAGTATTATCTTAACCTGATCACTCGCGAGCAGATTCTTTCCTACTTGCATCCCCGAGAGATCAAATCACACAAAGGTCATTTTGGCCATGTCGCGATAATGGCGGGAAGTCTTGGAAAGACCGGGGCGGCTGTCTTAAGCGCCCACGCGGCTCTGCGCACGGGTTCTGGTCTGGTCACTGCCTACACTCCCGATGTAGTCGAGCATGTCATTGCATCTTTTCACGCGGAACTCATGACAGAAGGTTTCCCCTCGACCGGGCAAGGGACATTCGCAACCAAGGCCGCTGATCGCTTACTAGAGCTTCTTGAGGACAAGAATGCAGCTGCTGTGGGACCAGGTCTGGGCAGAGAAAAAGAAACAGTCGATTTTGTTCACAAAGTGGTTCGCGCAGCAAGTGTCCCACTGGTGCTCGATGCCGATGCCTTAAATGCCTTTGAGTGCGAAGTTAAGAAGTTAAAGAACGATCACGATCAACCCCTCATCATCACACCTCATCCGGGAGAGTTCTCCCGTTTGACGGGTCGTCCCATCAAGGAGATTCTTTCTCAGAAGGTGGAGCTTTGCCGCCAATTTGCGCAAGAAAGAGGTGTGTGGGTGGTCCTGAAGAGTTTCCGAACGCTTATTGCGGAACCGCAGGGTCAAGTCTTTGCCTGTCCTTTGGGTAATTCGGGCATGGCTACGGCAGGGATGGGCGACGTTCTAACGGGCGTTCTTGCCTCGTTGTTAGGGACATTTGCGGCCCGAGGTATGAGTGCACCGAATGAGATCTCTCATGCAGTGCTGCTAGGGGTATATCTGCACTCTTTGGCGGGGGACTTGGCCGCACTTCGGGTTGGCCTTGAAACTCTGACGGCTGGTGACGTCACAGCTCATCTAGCTCAAGCTTACCAGGAGCTGGCCGAGGAGTCCCACGGATCACGCGGATCGGGGGCGTAAACTCTGAAGATGGAGATCGAACACTCCAATAGTGACCGAGAGACTCTTCGAATCGGCGAAAAAATTGGCAGGTGGCTTCGTCCACCCCGAGCTGTTTTGCTTCACGGCGAACTTGGCTCGGGAAAGACGCTTCTTGCTCGAGGATTAGCTCAAGGACTGGGCGTGGAAGACCCCAGAGTAGTCCGCAGTCCCTCCTTCACTCTGGTCAATCAATACATGGGTAAAGAGGGCCTCATTTATCACGTTGATCTTTACCGCCTGGATGGTCTTCGCGACCTTTATTCCATAGGTCTGGAGGAGATCCTGGCCAACCACTCGATCATCATTATTGAGTGGGCGGAAAAGCTGCTGTTTCAGCCTGAAAATCCTTTGAGAATTCGGATTTCCGTAGACCCGAAGACCGATACCCGTCGCTTTGAAATCACAGAATCTCTCGACAACTAACTTGGAGAGGCTAAGCAACCTTGCTGACAACTGACAGCTGACAGCTGACAGCTGACAATGAGCAGTGCGCGCGTCTTTGGGTTTTGCTTGTGAGTTGTCAGATGTCAGCTGATCCACATTCTGGATTCTGAATTCTGAATTCTTTTTTCCTTCGCAGATTTTCCCGATGAGACGTTATAGCAAACAGGGGGTGTGGCATGGACAATGCCCGAGGCTATAATCTTTTGGAGGTAATACTCGTCTGTGGACTCGTCGGGTCTGTATCTACCATCGGTCTTTCTTCTCTGCAAGGGATGGGCGAGCAGCAAAGGCTTCACGTCGCTGCCGAATCCTTGCTGTCTACCGTGACCGGAGCACGATTTCAGGCTGTCTCAAAAAACCTTGCCATACAGGTTCTGGTGCACGCCGATCATCGGAAATTCGCAGTGGTTGTGAAGAACGAGGAGGCAGCAATTTGGCAAAGTCTTCCTCGCGGAGTTACGTTTTCAAGAGTACCGCGTAAGCCACCCACGTTCTATTCTCGTGGCTTCGCATCTCCAGGGGGAACGTTCACCCTGACAAACCGGTGCGGTCGGATCCGTGTGATCATTTCTTTGAGTGGGAGGGTCAGATGGGAACGAATCGATTAACACAGCTTCGCGAAACCTCCCCCAACGGCTTCAGTTTGGTTGAAGTTATGGTTTCATTCCTCTTCCTGACTGTTGCTTCCTTAGCTCTGCTGCAAGGCTTTGAGCTGGCATTTCGTCACTACTCTTTAGCTCAAAGCCATTGGAAGGTGACTGTCGAGCTCTGGAATCGAATTGAGCAGCTTCGGGCCAACCCTTCTACACAAGAAGAAGTCCTCCAAATCTTTCCCGCAGCGCGCCCACTGTATCGAACGGTGGTGAGCATCCCCGGGCGAGCCGAACACTCCGGCTGGGAGGTGCTGCGTGCAGAAAAATAAGGGCTTCAGTCTTGTGGAGATGATGATTGCCCTACTGATTTCCACGATTCTCTTTCTGGCCTTTTTTTCGATTGTTAGCCAGTTTCAAATCTGGTCCTCAAATCTGAATCTTCTGATGGAGCGCGATGCCAACGTGTGGCTCGCTCCTCTGCTCCTTTCCCGCTGGATCACACCGGCGGGCAACAATCGATGGAACCAGAACTGGTCAGGAGTGGCGGTTCAAACAGGGCGCATTGAAATCAATAGTGATATCCACGGTCCGCAGGGCTTTCCGGACTCGGAGCTCTCGGCCAGTTTTGAAGCGCTCGTACTCCGATGCTCAAAGTCAAATCTACGAGTAAAAAGCGGCAGCGGGTCCTTTCAGCCCTTGATCAAGAACATCGCTGATTTCGAAGTCGATTCAGAAAATATGCCTCTTATCTCTGTTCGGCTCAAAGCAGTCACCGACCGTCCGCTTTTCGTTCTGACCGAAAATCTGTCCGAATCAACGGAGTTTCTGTTCTTTCTGAGAAATTATCGGCTTAACCTCTTCTCGGAGGATCCCCGATGATGTCCCCGGCTCGTGGCTTTAGTCTGATTACAGCCATAATGCTTGTCCTGCTCATGACCTCCCTTGCGCTGTTTCTACACCTCAGAATCACAACCCAGTGGAAGATGGCTACCAATGTAGAGTCCCAACTTTACAGTCTGGTTCTAGCGGAGAATGGGATTGAGTATGCTCGGACTTTGCTTCCTCATGTGGAGCTCAACTCTCTACTGCAGGGCCTTGACGGAGAACATTCCGGGACCCATGATCCAGAATGGCGCAGCCCCATGCCCTTCAGGGAGGCTCGGCGCATCGACCCGTCAGCTTGGATCCCCTCGAGTGATGATGGATTGCCGGCTTACAACACTCAAAGCCTGCTGGCCAAAGGATATCGTGCCGAAGGAAATGGCTACTTCTTTCTGAGATTTTCTAATAATCCAGAGGAGACTGCGGAGTACGACGAAGACCACATTGTTCTGGTCAGAAGCCTGGGTATTGTCCCCAATCAGCTGCGGGATCCTTTTTTTCCCGAAGTGAGGAACAACGTGGCTCTCATCGAAGCTCGCTTCCGACAGGAACGGGTTTTTTCTGTGCCCAGCCCTCTCACACTTTTTGGTGATTCAGGATTTTTCGACTGGCAAGATGAGCAATTCTCAGTCGAAGGGGGAGAGGAATTTGGTGTATCCCTAGTTTCGGTCTCACAGTCCACTCTGTATCAGAATCTTGTGGACTCCCTTTCGATCGCTCAGCAGGAGCGTATTCGGGGTCAGGGAGCAGCTCCTTCTATTCGAGACGCCAGCCCCGCTTACATCAGTGAGCGAATTTACCAGAGTCTATTCAAACCTGATTTCTGGAATCACTTTCTCGCACAGCTCCCCAAGTTTGTGGATGGTTTGACGGGTGGGATCGCTTTCTTACCTGATGGGGGCGTGCTGCAAACTTCATTCTCCGGAATTCTTGTCGCTCGCGGTGACCTCATTCTTCAGGATCGAGCCGAGGTCGAGGGTCTGTTGCTCCACCTGGGGGCCGGTAGCCTCGTGCTTAAGGACGAGGCTGAGATCGCTGGAGGAGTTTGGATGTCCAATCTCGACTCCACAGGAGAAGTTTTGAAATCAAGACCACTTTCATTGCGCGTTTCCGGTTCACCCGCCATTCGCTATGATCGTGCAGCTATCCGCAAAGCTTTGACGTATTTCCCCCCCACGCAATTGGGTTGGCGAATCCTGTTCCCAGAGACAGTCCAGTAGGTTATAATAGGAATATGATGGTGTTAATGCTTCTGGTTTTATTCTTTGTCCCGACGTGGGCCATGGCACAGGAATCCAAAGAGACCAAGAAAGAACCTTCTCTCGCTGAATTGGCACGCAGGGAGCGAGAGCGAAGAGCTAATATTAAAAAAGAAGTTCCCGTTATCACCAACGCCACCCTGAAGAACCTGAAAGGGCTTGTTAGTGTGAGCGAAGCACCTGCAGCCCCTTCCCAAGGCGAAACGGAAGCGGAGACGGAGACGGAGACTGAACCTGAACAGACTGCCGAAAAAGATCTAGCATCCCGGAAGGCGGAATTCGACGAAGCGCGGATGAACCTGAAGAACGCTGTGAATCGAAGTATGGTCCTTCAGCTCAAGATAAACGACCTTCGGAACGCTTACTTCAGGGAAGACGACGGTACGACACAAGCCAGGATCCAGCAGCAGCTGCAGGGAACCCTGCAGGAAATCGAAAGTAACAAGCAAGAGGTTCAGGCGGCCAGGGAAGCACTCCAAAAGCTTGAGAATGAGGCTCGAAAGGAGGGCTTGCAACCGGGAACAATT
The DNA here is from genome assembly GCA_027717865.1 of Acidobacteria bacterium AH-259-O06. GTDB lineage: Bacteria > Acidobacteriota > UBA6911 > RPQK01 > JADFOI01 > JALLOL01. Next base: position 11,535 of record JALLOM010000051.1, read on the forward strand.
CGCGAGCTCGTGGGTGAACTACCGAAAGAGGAAACCATCTCTACCTCACCAAATCAGTGATTCAGCTTCTTAGCCATGTGTAGGGTCACGATCCCGCCGGTCAGAGAATAATGGCTGGTGGCAGTGAAGCCAACTTGTTGGATCATTCCCGCTAACCCCGACGGACTAGGGAAATCTCTCACTGACTGGGAAAGGTAAGAATAGGGGCCTTTTCTGCCAGAAATGAGCTGTCCCACCCTGGGCAATATCTGCATAAAATAGAAAAAATATATTTGTCGAAAGATTGGTACCTGAGGTTCAGAGAATTCCACGACCGCCAAGCTTCCTCCTGGCCGCAGTACACGAAACATTTCGCGCAAACCCTGATTGTAATCTTCGAGGTTCCTTAATCCGAAAGCAATGGTCACCGCATCAAAGTGATGTGATGGAAAAGGAAGCTGTAGAGCGTCCCCTTCCACAAAGAGGATACTTCCACTGAGCTGATTACTTTCCACTTTTTCCTGGCCTAGTACCAGCATAGGATGGCAGAAATCGCATCCTATGACTTGCGCCTTTGAGGAGAGTTTCAGTGCCAAATCACCCGTACCGGTGCACAAATCCAAAACAAGAGCTTCCTCGGGCAAGAAAGGCGCTAACTTCTGAACCGCGACTCGACGCCAGTAGCGATCTATAGAGAAGGAAAGCAGGCAATTCAGGAGGTCATAGCGATGCGCGATCGACGCAAACATGTGCCGGATTTGGCGCGACTCTTTATTCAACACGTGGCTAGTGGCTCGATACCTCCCTGTTATAGGGCTTGTTGATGCGTTTCAGGGGCGAGCCAATGGCTGCGTGGGGGTGAGCTGGTGGCTCACCCGAACCAAACATGCAGTGATCACGGCTCGGGCGGGCCAGCGGCCCGCCCCTACGCTAATATGCAGCAAGAACGGTTCGGGCGAACCGCCGGTTCGCCCCTACGACCGCACTTCCAGCTTGGCCTCCTCCCACGCCTGTACCAGCGCCCGCTCTTCAATCTCTCCTGCGAAAATGGTTTTTCCGATGCCCTTGAGCAACACAAAGACAACTTGATGACCTTGGCGCTTTTTGTCCCGCTTCATGGCCTCCAAAATGCCTTCGGTGGGAACGTAATCAATCGATGGCAAGTCCCCAACTCGGCAAATGCAACGGATGATTCGCTCACGGGTCGAACTATCGAGGTAGCCCTTCATGAATGAAAGGCGGGTCGCCGCCAGCATCCCATAGGCGACTGCTTCTCCATGAGTAAGTCCTTGAAATTCTGTTGCAGCCTCCAAGGCATGACCGAAAGTGTGTCCAAAATTGAGAATTCTGCGCAGGTTTTGCTCTATCTCGTCATGCGAGATGATCTCAGCCTTCAACTCACAGCATCGGCTGATTACATCTTCTAAAATGCCGCTAGTCCCCTTCTGGATACTCTCCAGATGAGTTTCAAGATATTCGAAGAATTCAAGATCGCAGATCAGACCGTACTTTACCACCTCATACAGCCCCGATTGGAATTCTCTTTGAGGGAGAGTCGAGAGCGTATTGGTGTCAATGGACACCAGACGGGGCTGACAAAATGCCCCGATCATATTTTTTCCCAAGTGATGGTTTACACCGGTCTTGCCCCCCACGGAGCTATCGACCTGGGATACCAGGGTGGTGGGAATCTGGATGTAAGGGATGCCCCTCAAGAAAGTGGCTGCCACAAACCCCGCAATGTCTCCGGTTACACCTCCACCTAATGCGGCCAATGTCGAGGAGCGGTCTGCACATTCACTAATCAAATAAGTGTAGATGTTTTCGACCGTTTGCAGGTTCTTGTGTTTCTCGCCCTCTGGAATCAGGATCTCCGTAACCTGATAATCGTTCTCAGAGAGTTTTTGAAGGAGGCTTTGGCCGAAAAGTTCAAAGACACGTGCGTTGGAAATCAAGAAGAGCCGCTTGTGAATTCCGTAGCTTTCAAAAATTTCGTGGGACTGATCAAGGAGACCGGCACCAATTAGGATATTGTAGCTTCTTTTTCCCAGGTTGACACGAACGGTCTTCACACCCGTTGTATTCCTTGTGTCACAGCATTCCCTCAAGCGGACTGCTGGCTGTGGCGTAGAGCTTCTTCGGCATTCGTCCTGCCAGAAATGCCAAACGGCCCGATTCGACAGCAAGCTTCATCGCTTTCGCCATGCTTACCGGGTCCTTCGCTCCTGCAATGCCCGTATTCATCAGCACACCGTCAACACCCAACTCCATGGCTATAGTGGCATCAGAAGCTGTGCCCACACCCGCATCCACGATGACGGGAATGGAAACGCTCTCCAGAATGATCCGAATATTGTTTGGATTTTGAACCCCCAGGCCAGAGCCAATCGGAGCGCCCAGCGGCATCACCGCAGCAGCGCCTACGTCCTCGAGTTTCTTACAGACCACTGAATCATCGTTCGTGTAAGGCAAAACGATAAAACCCTCCTTCACCAATACCCGTGTGGCTTCCAGAAGTGCCTCGTTGTCTGGGAACAAAGTACGTTTGTCACCTATGACCTCCAATTTCACCAAATCTGAAAGTCCGGCTTCTCTTCCCAACCGGGCGTAGCGAATGGCATCTTTGGCTGTATAACAACCAGCGGTGTTGGGCAGCACGGTGAACTTCTCTTGGTCAATATAGTCCAACAGTGATCCCTTACTCTTGTCCGTTAGGTTCACCCGTCTGACGGCAACCGTAACAATTTCCGCTCCACTCGCCTCCAAGGCTTGGCGCATGATCTCAAAGCTCTCATACTTGCCTGTTCCCACAATGAGCCGAGAGCGGAATTCGCGCCCCACAATTAGCAAATTATCAAACATTTGTCTTCCTTCCCCCCACCGACGAAATGGACAATCTCGATTCGATCTCCTGAGCCCAACGGTTGCTTGGACCACTGCTCCCTGCTAATGATTTGTTCGTTGACTTCAACGGCAACCTGCTTGCGCCGAAGTTCCAAATCTCGAATCAGGTTGTCAATGGTCCAAGTCGTCGGAATCTTCGTTTTCTTTCCATTCACAATTATCTCAATTTCACGCGCTTCGCGCGTAGCGTGTGTGTCAACCATCCACCTTTAACCTTCTACCTCACTTGCTGCCGGGCTGGCAACACTCCAGCAGTCGGAATTCCCTCTATTGTTCTATTGCTCTATTGTCCTATTGTTCTTTTGCTCTGCGCGCGTAGCGCGCTCAAATCATAACGTGGAGCCGCTCGGCCTGCAAGCCGTGACCGTGCAGGCGCTTCACCAGCAGCGCCTTAG
>JALLOM010000052.1 GCA_027717865.1 Acidobacteria bacterium AH-259-O06
GACACGTCCGATTTTAGTACATCCCGTTGACTTTAGTCGAACTGGAGTTAAGAAGGCTCAACTTTTGTGCTCCACCCTTTCGTGCACGAAGTTGCAACATGCTAGAATTGTGGCGGGGAGTGGCTTGTGCGCAATTGGGCCGGGGCAGAGGACGGGAAAAGGGGCATTTTCTGAGTTGAAGTACCTCGTTTCATAAATACGCGAACGTCTGTGGCGAACGCGACGGCCTCGAGTCCCGCCTCAGGCGGGTCGACTCCTCCTCTCTTCACGACCTCGCCTCGCCAGACCCTCAGCAAACGTTAGTGCATTTATGAAACGAGGTACTAAGCGTACTTACGAAGCGAGGCACTAAAAGTGAAAACAGATATCGTAATTGTCGGTGCGGGCTTTGCGGGAGCTTCTACCGCCTATCATCTCAGCCAGTCTTTTTCCGGATCTATTCTCCTCATTGAAAAAGAGGAGGTGTCTGGCTTTCATGCCTCAGGTCGCAATGCTGCTCTGGTGCTTCAGTCCACACCAAACGCCAAAGTCCGCGGTGCGATGGCGGCCAGTACCGAAGCCTATCCTCGACACTGCGAGAACGTCGGCTTCCAGCAATGCGGTTCCCTTCTTCTCGGGAAAAAAGAACAGCTGGAAAAAGTTCGAGAGCCGAAGTTGATAGTCTCCGAGTACCGTGACCCTGAGGAGGTGCGCCGGCAAATCCCCTTGCTCAAAGGGCACGCTTTTGAAGCGGCTTTGTGGACCCCCTCGGACGGGTGGATGGATATCTCCGCCCTGCTGCAATTCTACCTGGAAGGGGCTCGATCGCGCCGCGTGGAGCTGTGCTTAAACTGCCAGCTGCTCGAAGTCGAGGGGGACGGACCCTATCATCTGAAAACATCCCGTGAAATGATCGAAGCCAACTCTCTAGTGAACGCCGCCGGTGCCTGGGCATCCGAAGTGGCCCGCCTGGCTGGGGCCTCCGAGCTGCCTTTGTCTCCCCTCAAAAGGCATTTATTTGTGCTCGATGAGATCCCGAATGTGAATCCAAGTTGGCCCTTTGTCTGGGACGTGGATGAGAACTTTTATTTTCGGCCCGAATCAGGTGGTCTCCTCTTCAGTCTTTGCGACGAGGAAAAAACCAAGAGCCTGAAGCCTACAGTGAGTCCCGATATTTCCCAAGCCCTGGCCGAAGTCGTCTGGCTGGAGCTTCCGGCTCTGCGCGAGGCCACTCAGAGAGACGTCTGGTCCTGCTTTCGAACCAAGACCCCGGACGACTCTTTTGTGATCGGATGGGACTTCACTGCCGAGAACTTCTTCTGGGTGGCTGGACTGGGTGGCCACGGCATGGGGGCCAGTTGGGAGATTGGTCGCCTGGCTGCAGAACGAATTCTGGATCCCAGCCCCGAACAGCAGAACCCGTTTACTCCTCGTCGCTTTGCAAAAGCACTGACACCTGACCGCTGACCACTGACAGAATTCAGAATCCAGAATTCAGAATCCAGAAGGAAATCTTCGAACTTTCAACCTGCAATCTCTAAACTGGAGCTTGGGGCGTGGAACTTGGAACCTGGAACTTGAAACCTGAGACACAACTTCTGGATTCTGAATTCTGAATTCTGAATTCTGAACTCTGGAACTTGGAAGCTAGAACGCAAAATCTAATTGACCTTCGACCCATAAGCGCATTCGGTCTGAAAGACACAGGCGTGACAAAGAGGTGTCTTCTTGCAGGTTCGCTTGGCGTGCTCCACGATGAGCGCGTGAAAGCGCTTGTAGAGGCGAACGTCAACGGGCAGGCACGATTCAAAAAAGTGCTTGATTTCCTGGTAGCTCGCTCTCTCGCCCAGCAATCCGTATCGGGCAAAGACCCGGCACGTATACGCATCAACCACAAAATGGGGCTGATCACAGGCGTACAGGAGAATGGAGTCGGCCGTCTCCGGCCCAATCCCTTTAATCGAAAGGAGCTCTTCGCGTCGCACTCGACCGTAGAAATCCCCGGGATAGTCCAGGATGAAACGGACGACCCTTTTCAGGCGCTCTGCTTTCTGCCTATAGAAGCCGGCAGAACGAATCGCTCTCTCCAGCTGGGACTGTGGGCAGTGAGCGAGTTTGACCGCTTCCACCAGCTCCTGCCGGACCATCTGATCAAGGGCTTTTTCCACATTGTTCCAGTTAGTGTTTTGCGTGAGAATCGCCCCTACGACCACTTCCAAACGCTGGGGGCGAAAATGTCCGCTCAGCGGCCACTCCCCATCTGGCCAGCCTGTTGAGAAGGAATAGGTGTCGCGAAGGACCTGGTAAATTTTGATCAGCTGAGAATTACTCACGAATTTTAGTCAGAAACCTGACGACTTTACTCTACACGAGATTCTAACATTGCATGGGGTCAGGTTTTGGGTTTTTGCATTTACGAGGTTGGAAATGCCAAAATCCCAAACCTGACCCCACGAAAGATTTGTGACAAATGTGAATCGTTTAAGCTATCCTAGGTAAGACGCTCAGGAGGTGTGTTATGTCGGAAACCACACGAAGGGAATTTGTCGGGAACACTTTGGGAGCTGCAGCGGCGGCCAGTCTAGGTCGCTGGGTGCTTGCTCAAACTCGTCCTTCGCCTGCAGGCATTCCCACAAGGCCTCTGGGAAAGACGGGAGAAAAAGTCTCCATCCTCTGCCTTGGTGGATGGCACATCGGCGCCGTAAAAGATCCGCAGGAAACCATTCGTATCATGCATGCAGCGATGGATCAAGGGATCACTTTCTTCGACAACGCGTGGGACTACCACGATGGCTGGAGTGAAGAGATCATGGGTCGAGCCCTAGCCATGGACACACGTCGACAGAAAGTGTTCCTGATGACGAAAAACTGCGAGCGTGATTACCAGGGTTCCATGAGAAACCTTGAAGAGAGCTTGCGCCGCCTGCAGACCGATTACCTCGACTTGTGGCAGTTTCACGAAATGGTCTACGACAACGATCCTGACTGGGTGTTTGAAAAGCGGGGGATTAAGGCTGCGATAGAGGCTCAAAAGGCCGGCAAAGTACGCTATATAGGATTTACCGGCCATAAGGACCCCCGCATTCATCTCAAAATGCTCGGCAAACCCTTTGCCTGGGACGCGGCGCAAATGCCGATCAATGTCATGGACTTCCACTACCGAAGTTTTCAAAACGAAGTCGTACCGGTGTGTCTGGAAAAGGGTGTGGGAGTTTTGGGCATGAAGAGTCTGGGGGGCGGCTATCCCAAGGGACGGATTCCCGACACGACCGGTGTCTCAGCCCAAGAGTGCCTGCGCTATGCGCTGGGCCTGCCCGTTTCTTCGCTAGTGGTGGGAATCACTTCGATGAAGGACTTAGAGCAAGATCTGGAAATCGCCCGGAACTTTGAGTCGATGGAGGCCACTGAGCAGAAAAGATTGCTGGCACGAGTCAAAAACATGGCCACCGACGGACGTCATGAGTTATTCAAATCCTCCAAGAATTTTGATGGCCCCCATCATCGGCGCCAGCACGGCTTCGCGACGGACTAGCTAAGCCAGGGGCCGTGTCTTTACCTTAGTCACTCGGTTGCGGTCCCTTCTCTTGGCCCGATATAGAGCCGAATCAGCCCTGGCGATCAGCGTGTCAGGGGCATCCTCAGCAGTCATCTCAGCCAACCCAAGGGAGATCGTAACAGATGGAAAATCGCGCCAGTCCGAGGATCCTGTGGCCTCACGGACCGCCTTACGCAGGCGTTCAACGACCGGTTGCGCACGGGGAGCATCGGCATTGGGCAAGAGTGCGATGAACTCGTCTCCTCCGTAACGTGCAATCGCGTCGCCCGGACGAATGCTTTCTCGCAGAGCGCATGCGACAGTGTAAAGCAAGTGGTCGCCGGCCAGATGTCCATAAGTATCGTTGTATGTTTTGAAATTGTCCATATCAATGATCAATATAGAAAGGCTCTCACCATTTGCTTTACAGCGCTCCATATGGCGTGGCAGCATGTTGTCGAGCCATCGACGGTTGTACAGACTAGTCAGGACATCGATAATAGCCTCGCGTTGGTATTCACGCTGTAACTGTTGGCTTGTCGAAATAGCGACGTTTCCCTGACGTAAACGCTCACCGAGGACAATGAGTAGATTGTAGGCTACCAGGTGTGAATGCTTAACAAGAGACCATAGGTTTTTTTCGTCGAGGGCCAGCAGACGACAATCCTCGGCAGCAACAACCTGCGCTGAGGTCGGCTGGCCATCAATCACAGAAAGTTCCCCTACTGTTTCTCCCGGCTCTATTACTGCAAGTGGGGTCGGCGTGAGCTCAAGGTGGACGCGCAAACGACCGGAAAGAAGCACATAAAGAAAGTGATTGGGTTGCCCAGCGTGAATCAGTACCTCGTCCTCTTTTAACAACTTTACGGGGCAGTCTCGAAGGAGATCCTGAACGGATTCAAGCTCAACACCCCTGAAGAGTGATGCAATTTCTAATTCACGCTTGTCCAGCGCATGCTTTTGATGAGTCATCTGATTACTGTATACAAGACGGCGCATCCCAAATTAACGCTTCTTTACAGGCGAGGTCAAGCCTTTGACTCGATCCCCATTGGCGTCAGAATTTGGGCGAATACTGCTGAAAGGACTCTACAGCCGGCCCGGTGGGCCACGAAGTCACTATCGACCAGTCTGAAAGTGGATCCAAGTTTGTCTGGGTGTCTTTTGACGATGTCCAGAAATCCTTTACACTTATGGGGCTAGCACGTAAAGTACAAGAGCTAATAGACATAGGAGAGACGAACGGTGCCATGAAGAGATCGACTCAACAGGCCGCCAGCCAAGAAAGGAGATCGAAGGGTGACTGAGAGCGCGAGGATTCTCATTGTCGACGATGGACCTGACGCAGGTAACATGCTCTCCGGTTGGCTGGAGGCTGAAGGGTACGAGTGTGTCATCTCAACCAACGCCGATGAGGCCTTGCAACTGCTCGATCAGGATGATTTCTCAGTTTTGTTAGCCACGATGCCCGGGAAGTCGTCGATCGAGCTTCTGGCTCAAACAAGAGAACATTACCCTGATGTTGCCGTCATCATGGCTACGAGTTTCGACGACCGTGAGTGGGCCATCAAATCCCTGAAAATGGGTGCCTACGGGTATGTCACTAAACCGTTTGATCAGGGCGAAGTAACCATCAATGTTGCCAAGGCTTTAGAGTGGCGCCGTTTGGTTTTGGCTAGTCATCGGTACGAGCAGCGCCTGGAGGAAGAAGTGCAAGCTCGGACGGCGGAGATCAGTCGAAGAGAAGAGGATACTATCCTGAGACTGGTCTGGGCTGCAGAGTGCCGTGATCAGGCTACGGGTGACCACATCCGCCGCGTTGGCTTGCACGCTGCGGCATTAGCAGAGGCCTTGGGGTGGGAGCAGCGGCGAGTAGACGACATCCGGCTTGCTGCAGCGATGCACGATATCGGAAAGATTGGAATTGTCGAAGGCATTTTGCTTAAGGCGGAGAGGTTGACACCGACGGAATTTGAGGTGCTGAAAAAGCACACCGAGATGGGTGCCAGAATTCTTGAAGGTTCCGACTTTCCCCTGCTCCAAATGGCGAAAGAGATTGCGCTTTGCCATCATGAGAGATGGGATGGGGCGGGATACCCGAGGGGGCTGGCCGGAGAGGAGATCCCCGAAAGTGCGCGTATTGTAGCCATTGTCGATGTATACGACGCACTCTCACATGCCCGCGTCTACCGTCCCGCTCACCCTGAAGAGGAGGTGCTCGCCATTATGGCCGACGGGAGAGGCGAGCACTTCGACCCGAGGATTTTCGACTGCTTTCTCGATATAATACCCAAGTTCCTCAGCATTCGAACGCTGGTCCAACGGGAAGGGAATCCCTTTCAGAGTCGCAAATAGCCGGCAGGCAGTGGACTTTAAGCCGGACTGTTTTGTCTATTTGGTCCATTCGAATTGCTGCTGATTCCTGAATTGAATCACGTCCTGTGCTGGATGATAGTAAAACGAAAACTGGTATTCTTGTCCTTCAGAACTCAAGTAGTCGAGGATATAAAGGGTTTTCGCTTCTTCCTGCACTTCTTCTGTTTCTATGTTCAGGACAGCATGCACGGTGGAGTTGTGTCCCCCAATTCCGAAAATGACCTGGTTTTTCTTGAGCTCGAAGAAGCGATCCGCGTATCTTGTTTCGGCGGTCTTCCAAACTCCGATCAGTTCGTCAGGCACAATTGTGTTTTCCTGGAATTGACACCCCAGGAAAGTGGCAAGAATGGCGAAAACCAGCGGGACTATTCTAGATCTAGATTGCATCTGATGCGCTCCTCCCTTCAGTAAGCTGGCAGTTCTCGGACTTGGCTTTATTGGAGATAGCTTTATTGGACACAGTATATACGCGACTTCTTCCAGGGAAGCCACGAATAGCAACCTCTCCAAGGAGCTTTGTTTCAAACTGAGCCTTCACGAGCTCCTGAGTTTGAGTACTCGTGAGCATGCCGACTTTGAAGACTTTGGTGAGCGCCTGTAAGCGAGAGGCCAGATTCACCGTTTCACCTATTACCGAGTATTCCATGCGCTCGCGCGTGCCCACATTGCCAGCGGTTAGTGTGCCCGTGTGGAGGCCGATGCCGATCTGAAATCGGGGCTGATCGGCTCTTTTCTCGGCATTAAAACCTTCGACCCGATCCAACATCTCCAATGCCGAACGGACAGCCCGGCAGGCATCCTGCTCGACGCTCGCACTCAATGGTACACCGAAAACCACCAGCAACCCGTCGCCCATGAACTTGTTCAAAAACCCCCCATTCCTCATGATGATCTCGCTCATAGCAGTGAAGTAGTTGTTTAGCCAGGAAAGTACCTGAGCGGAAGGCTTTCCGGCTGTTAGGGCCGTGAAATTGCGGATATCAGAAAACAGCACCGTGGCTGTCTTCTCCTGCCCGGCAAGGACAATTTCCCGTCGTCGTTTCAAGATTTCGGCGGCTACCTCGGGAGAGACGTAGCGCTCAAACATGCTCGTCAATTCTCGTCGCTGAGTGACCAGATGAGCACTGGAAAGGGCCACTCCCACTCGGTCAGCCACCTGACGTGCCTGGAGTAAGTCTTCCTGACTGTATGCGGCTGCAGCCAAGCGACCCAAGCTGATGATTCCCGATAAGCGATCTTCGACGAAAAGGGGCAGAACCAAAAACGATCCCATCCCGCGTCCAGCCAAGGGCGCAAGGTAGCTGGGAAGACTTGCGTCCCCATTTATCTTATCCCCATTGATCGTTACAGTTTCCGGACTGTTGCGGAGGATTTGCACCTCTTCAGATGCGAGCGTGGTTCTCACCACCTGTTTTCCACCACTGGGATTGCCTTGGCTGACATAGGTTCTAGCCACTCGAGTATCGTCGGAATCAAAGAAAGTTACACTGATAGACTTAAAGGGCAGAATGTCACACATACGAGTGAGCAGTGTGTCTGCGACCTCCTCGGTATCCAACGCTGTGAGGATGGCGCGGTCGATCTCGTTCATCATCGTCAGGGCGCTGAACTGTCTGCCAAGTCGGCCGGCCATTGTATTGAAGGAGGTGGCGAGTTCTTGAAACTCATCGCCGCTGGTGACCGTGACCCGGCAATCGAAGTCCCGCTGGGCGATGCGCCGGGTCCCCTCTTGAAGTTTTTCGAGTGGGACCAGACTTCTACGGATCTGAATGAGGCTAAGGAGCAATACCACCCAGATCGACATCAGGATTACAAGTGGGAACGTTTTTTGAAAGTCTGCTAGAGGCGCAAGCACGTTGGCTTTGGATTCACTCATCACCACAATCCAACCGGGTGCAAGAAAGCTGGCCTTTAGGAACATCGACCAGTAGCCTGCCATATATCCTTCCTCTTCGTCCTTCCACTCGAAATGGCCCGTGCTCGAGCGACTCACTTCTCCCGCGAGTTGTTCAAGCAGCAGAGCCGGGCTTCCAGTCGAGCAAAAAAGTAAACGGTTCGATTGCCCCAGAACACAAAGTTCGATCCCAGGCGACAATGTCTCTAAGCCCCACAGGTACGTGGGGTTGATCTGTGCCACCAAGATTCCTCGCTTCGGGTGCAGTGGATCGAGTGCCCTCATCATAAGAACAGGTAAAGGGGGCTTGGGACCAGGTTGGCTGGTTAAGAGACTCCGGCCGGAACTCAGATGTTGCATCTCGACCGCAGTCAATTCTGGTAGAACCTGAATACGACCGAACAAAGGTGTTTGCCTGCCTCCATCGCTGACAATTGCCAGTCCCTCGAATCGTCTCTCTAGATTTTCATCAAACCCTTCCGACGGCGTGTGGACGGCACCCTCAGAGTCCACACTCAGCTCGGCGGCGATCATCCTGAGCCCGGCTTCAAGCAACTCCAGTCGCTCAAAGATGGCCATGCCGTGGGATTTGCTCGCTTGCCGGAGTCGCCCCTGGCTCTGTTCATTGAACTGCCTGGTCACGTGGGTAAAAGATATAATGGCCAACGCTCCGATCGGAAGGAGGGCACACAAGATAAACAGCGTGAGGATTCGGCGCCCCACCTTGCTGCGCAGAAATCTCACGTCAAGTTTCATCACCTTGCTACCCAACTAGTATTCCGAAGCCAAACCCAGGAAAGCTCCATCATTAGCGCGTACGATATCGTCCCGGCTAGCTTTGGCTGTAAGCGGTGCGTTGCTTTCTCCATCTTTGCCCATGCTGTATAGGTCATACCTGGAATTTATTGGAACCAGAAAGTGGTCTTTGCGCATCTTTCCCTTTCCCTCTTTTCCAAGAGTGGCGAAATTGAGGTATTGGTAGGGATTTCCCCAGGGATCCCGAAGATCTACTCGTCCCAACTGGTCGAGGCCGTCAGGTAGCCTTCCTCTGAGCACATCATACTGCGCGATTTGGATTTGCAGCGTGCGAAGGTCTCCAATCGCCCGGGCGTCTTTCGCAGCGTCAAGAGCGCTTCCCAGCGCAGGGATCGCCAGGGCGACAAGCGTCGTGATCATGGCGACCACAACCATCAGCTCGATAATTGTAAATGCGCGATGGCCTTCTCTATGGCCTTCCGGCCTGAGAGAGATGGCCCGTACCATATCAGATCGAGTTCTCGGCTTGAGTCCCAATTGTCTGTTATACAACACTCTCACCTTTACGGGGTTTTAGCCCCGGAGGGTGCATGGCCGGATGACTATCGCGTCCCAACACCAGGATCCAGTAACAAACCCAGGTCTGAGCTGATCGACGCCTACTTCAAGGCGATTGACATACCTTCTAAGACCCAAGAACCAAATGGGCACGTACCGTGCCATCTTTCTGGTCTCTCAACAGATATTTCGCTAGAATGACATAAAACTCCACTAATCAATTACTTAAAGTCTTCATCTGGGATAAGTTGACCACCTGGCAGCTACTTGAATTTCTCGCTGATGTCTAGGGTCGTTTACAGATGTAAACTATCGTTGACATCGATGTGCTGACGGGAAGCATACTCGCTTGAGCTTCAGAGTGGGCGATTTTGAAACCTGCGAATTACCGGCCTCTGTGGCTGCGGGGCTCCTGAGCTTGCCCAGCTGAAACCAGCCGATGAGAAAGGAAAGCAGAATACCGAACTGCAAAGCAGAGCTTTCCAGTGTCGGCCGGACTTCCAAGAGGGAAAAACGCACCATCCACTTCAATGGAGTTTCCTTAATCCAGCCGACGGCCTGCAGTTCCCGCACCCCATAACCTGCGAAAACGAAAGCCAGCAGCCCCAGTAGGACTCCAGTGATGGTAAAAAAACTGCTTAAGCGGAATGCGGAGACTGAATCTAAACATCAAGAAAACCAGTAGCAGCAAGAGGGCCGTACCAACCGCGAAACCACTGCAGCTGGGACAGGAGATCCTGTGAGGGATAAAATGGCCGGTATTGTTCCACCAGAACCCGGCTGAAATCGAGCATCTCCTGGTACTCGAATTCGCTGACGACGAGCCTTTGAGGCGTGAGCTCTTGAGCCGTTGAGCTGGTTCGTGCTCTTCGGTCAGCTGGCCAGCGGTTACCCTTCTGAATTCTGAATCCTGGCCCCCTGTCTGCAGGAAGCTGAAACCTGGAACCTGGAACTTGAAACCTGAAACCTGGAAAATGAAACCTGGAACCTGAAACCTGGAACCTGGAACCTGGAACCTGAAAGCTGAAACCTGAAACCTATCTACGGTTCTTTCGATGGAAGCAATCGCGCAGGAATGACCGCCTCCTGCTGGAGTCGGATCATCATTTCGGTCTCTGAGTAAAGTCGAAGATCGCGGCCGCGGCCTGTCAGGACACCAGCCAGGCCTGCCACGGCACCGATTGTCGCACCCGTTTTTGCACCCCTTTTCCCGCCCGTTAACACACCGATGAGCGCACCGATGGCCGACGCAGTTCCCACGTTCTTGGCATCTTCCCCTTTAGTCCCCTTAGCTTGCAAGGTACCTTCCTCGTCTTTGATCCGCTTATCACCACTTTTTTCGATTGAGACCACCGTCGCCTCGATTGGAGCTCGTGTTCCATCTCTAAATTCCAGGTCCTCAAAGCTGAGATTCATTTCCGCTCGCCCCTTGATGCGGCCGGCCCGCTTGAGAGACGAGATCTTTCCGCTAATTCGTGTCCCTGTCGAGATGGCAACATCCTGACCAACAAGTACGTCTTCCATCACCTCGGCTCGGAAAGTGTCTCCGCGCTCATTCCGCTGAGTACTCAGTGTATCCAGCAGCTTGATCCTAATCTCGGTACCAGAGGGCACATTCAGGGCAGGGGCGAGCCGGCGGCTCGCCCCTGCTGAAAGACGGTCTGAGCGAGCCACCGGCTCGCCCCTACCTTGAGTCGAATCGGCCGCTCTGGAACTTGGAGAAGATGGCGAACGATAGGTGTGAGTTTTATCCGCCAACTGGTAGCCGTCCTCATATCCGTCCTCGAAACCCCGGCGATAAGCGACCAAATAAACTTCGAGGTCGTGACGGGAAGAGTCAAAGCCCTGATCGGCTCTCTGAAAGGCCTTTTTGTTGGCGTAATCAAATAGTCGCTCCTGCTGTCGGTCCTCTTGGCCCGCCTTTAGACCATCTGCATATCCCTTGTCGTAGGCCTCTCGATATGTCACAGAGGTTGAAAGATTTTGAGCGAGTCCATAGACAGGCGAAAACAAGAGCACGAAACCAAACAGAGAAAGAACTGAGAACTTCATTTCCACAAACTAATCGAAAAAATTGACGGCGACGCGGTTCTTAATGTCGCTCCAACGCACCAGATAATCATCCAACAGTAGACGATTGCCGGTCGATTGTATTTTACCTTGAGTGTCTCGGAACTGAAAATAATAAAGCGTATAGGACTTTGTCACGTACAACCCGCCGCTGCGATTATAAGTGACCCGGCCTATGTATTCGCCGATGCGTTCTCCCAATTGGTTAAAGATTGGGACCCCCGACAAGGCGGCCTCGGAAACTGTTCGCACCAGGTTATTCGTGACCGGTAAATAGAGCTTCTCTTTATCCGTTTTGAAAATTTCCTCAAATTTAAATTCGCAGGTAGCCCCCTGAAGGTTCTTTCTCAACTCGGTCAACATTTTGTCCACTTGCTCCCACCTTGCCCTTCGAGGCTTGCCCCGGGTTTTTAACTTGACGGGCAGTTTCATCTCCCTTAAAGCAGCTGAGCACGGTTCTTCCCCGTGAAGAATATAGGTTCCTTCACTCAGCACTAACAACAAAGAGGCGAATACCCAGCTGTGTTTCAACTATCTCCACCTCCTAACAGACGGAAAAGGTGATCAGATGGTTTAAACTGGTTATGCACTTTTTTCTATCTCTTGGTCTTGGCATGCACCCACTGGACCACAGCCTCAACGTTTTCTGTGGGAGTTTGAGGCAAGATTCCGTGTCCCAGGTTAAAGATGTGACCGGGGTGACCGTCTCCCTGCTCCAGGACTTGATCGACTTTCTCTTCCAAATAATTCCGCGGCGCGAGCAGGGCCACTGGGTCGAGGTTGCCCTGTAGGGGGGTTTCGTTTCCCAGACGGTGCCAGGCCTCCTTTAAACTAATCCGCCAGTCCACCCCAATGACGGTTCCTCCTGCCTCCTTCATCAGTTCCAGAAGAGTCGCCGTTCCCGTACCGAAATGGATCAAGGGAATGGAGTGTTCCTTTAAACGCTCGAAGATTTTTCTCGAATAGGGCATAACGCAGCGCCGATAATCCTCCGGTTCCAGACACCCCACCCAGCTGTCAAACAGTTGTATCGCCTGAGCTCCAGCCTCGATTTGACCGGCGAGATATCTCGTCATCACCTCACAGATCGTTTCCATAAGCCGTCGCCACGCATCGGGGTAGGTGTACATGAGCAATTTCGTATGGAGAAAATTGCGAGAGTACCCGCCTTCAATCACATAGCTTGCAATGGTAAAAGGTGCTCCCGCAAATCCGATCAAAGCGATTTTGGGGTCCAACTCCGTGCGCACAAGACGAATGGCCTCGAAGACGAAAGCCAGATCTTTTTCAGGATCGCCCAAATGGAGTTTCTCGGCATCCTCAGGGCTTCTAACGGGACGATGGATAACCGGCCCCTCACCCTGGGCAAACTCAAAACTCACTCCCATGCTTGTAAGGGGCAGCAGAATATCAGAAAAGATGATGGCCGCATCCAGGTCAAAGCGGCGAATCGGCTGTAGTGTGACTTCTTTGGCCAGCTCCGGATTGGTGCAAATTTCTACCAGCGTATACTTCTCGCGCAGCTTCCTGTACTCCTGCATGTAACGACCTGCCTGACGCATGAACCACACCGGCGTACAGTCCACCTCCTCTCCCCGGCAAGCCTTTAAAAGTCGGCAGTCATTCTTCATCATACCGCTCTCATCCTACCGCATTTTAACCTCCCACGCAGGAGTGACATTTTCACTTTGCTGCCTCCGGGAGGGGAATATCACGCGCTACACCCCGGGAATCATCTGTAAACGGATGTTGACATGGCTGGAACAATCTGAAGGCATACAATTTGTCAGCTCACCACCGACAGAGACGACAAATTATGATATAACAGTGACTTAAAAGAATCTAGTTGCATCATTTGACAAGAATGGCACAGCATGTGCATTCATTCTACTAAACCGAAACCGGAGGAAGATAGGTGGCGTTGATGAGTACCTCAGTTGCAAAGTTATCTTGCTCCTCCCATTGGTATTTGTGGGCAGGCGAAAATTATCGAGGCGCAGGAGCCCTAAGAGCAAAGGAATTCTTTTTTAAATTGTAAGCATGATAGGAAACAGCCGGAGGTAAATGTACCTTATGGTTTGGAAAAAACATTGGGGCAGGCGTAAGCATCGGTTCATCGACAAAAAGCAGCAACTTCGCTTTGCTGTCATTGTCGTATTTGTCTCATGGTTATTTCCTCTCTTTTTTCTGTGTATGGCAATGTCCCCCTGGTTGATTGGTGAGGAGGCGGGAAATGTGCAGCCTCTCCTGCAGGAGTTTATTGATTTCTGTTTCGACCACTGGTGGGTTGTGATGATCGCTCTTGTCTTTATCGGGTTCTGCAGCATCTTGTTGAGCCATCTAATGTTTGGCCCTATGCGCCGGTTTGAAAATGTTCTCCTGCAGAAGAAAGAGAATCCCCTGGAGACGGTGAATTGCCACCTGCGGCGGTCCGATTATTTCCACGACTTTTCCAAGCTTTTGGAAGAGGTCTTGAACGAACTCGAGGCTGTTGAAGCTCCGGCGCAGGTCGCGGCAAACAAAGACGCCGAGGCTTATGGGTCCAGCTAATTTTTCAGCGAACCCCTTACAGCTTTCCGTTTAGCTATTCCAAAGATCGCCTTCTGTGCTGCAGCCCCGCAAATGCGTAATGTTTTCCTCGTTTCACTTTAGCCCTGTAAAAATAGTCACTTACAAGAAGTCTCCATTGAATCCACCTTAATTGAACTCGCACCAGGCTACGGCGGGGCTCATCAACTATTCTCCCAGACACCAGCATTTTTCCTTCGCAGTTTTTTTCACTCAATCGTTATAGAGGACAGAAAGGAAACGGAGCCTGCCATGCTGTTGAAAGTTCATAGTGCTTCTGTCTTGGGAATCGAAGCTCAGATTATCGACATTGAAGTGGATCTTTCGCTGCGTCGGGGACGGAGGTACCACGTGGTGGGCCTGCCCGATACGGCCATTAAGGAAAGTGGAGAGCGCGTGCGGGCTGCCATCCAGAACTGCGGCTATGAGTTTCCCCACCTCGGAAGTATCACGGTCAACCTGGCGCCGGCCGACTTTAAAAAGGAGGGGAGCTGTTACGATTTACCTATCGCACTGGCCGTGCTGGGGCTCGGCGGAACACTGCAGCCAGAACGTGTCCGGGACTGGCTCATCCTGGGAGAGCTATCCTTGGATGGGCGCGTTCGTCCGATTCGCGGGGCACTGCCGGTAGCCTTGCATGCCCACAAGCAAAGGTTTCACAAACTGCTGCTGCCGGCCGACAACACTCGCGAGGCAGCAGTCGTAGATGGGGTAGAAGTCTATCCGGCTTTCACCCTTCCCCAGGTCGTACACCTGCTCAACGGAGGATTTGCAGACCGCAAAGCCATAAAGGTAAACCGTCAGGACCTACTCAAGGTGGAGACAGTTGGATTGGCGGACTTCATCGATGTCAAGGGTCAAGAAGCGGCCAAGCGGGCTTTGGAGGTGGCTTGTGCCGGAGGACACAACATTTTGATGATGGGACCTCCCGGTGCCGGTAAGACTATGCTGGCCAAACGCATTCCCTCTATCCTGCCCGCCATGAGCTTTGCCGAGGCGCTGGAGACCACCGCCATTCACAGCGTCTGCGGCTTGCTAAAGGGCGATCAGCAATTTCTGACTCAC
>JALLOM010000053.1 GCA_027717865.1 Acidobacteria bacterium AH-259-O06
ATAATTTTGTCGAGATTGCGTTCTTATGAGGTTTTTGGATGGGTGGTTAAGGTGCCACTCTCTTTATTAAGTGGGTTGTGTAAGTATGAATAGAATTATACAGGCCCTCGAGGGAAAGGTAATCTTTATAACCGGTGCCACGGGCTTTTTAGGGAAGCCGATTGTAGAGAAGATCCTACTTACCACTCCTTCTGTTAAGCGAATTTACCTTCTCATCCGCCCTAAACGCCAACTCGGCGGTAAAGTAATAGCTCCCGAGGAACGACTAAAAAGAGAGTTGTTCCAATCGAGTGTTTTTGACCGCCTTTATTTTGCTTATGAGGACACAATTGAGGAATTCCTTAAGGACAAGGTTGTTGCTGTGGCAGGTGATATATCGCGGGAGAGGTTGGGGTTAGACGCTGCAACATGGCATCAACTCCAAGAAGAAGTACATATTATTATCAACAGCGCAGCCGTTGTGTCCTTTGATGCACCGCTTAATACTGCACTGGAGCTAAATGTCTTGAGTGTAGCGCGCGTGGCTGAATTCGCGCGGCTATGTAAAAAAGCGGTATTAATACATATTTCTACAGCCTACGCTAGTGGAGCGAGCCGCCAACCCATCCCTGAGACCATTCATCACACACCTCCTAGTGCGGAAGGGAAAGAGTTATACCTACACCAAAAATTCACAGACGTACAACAGGAGATTGAATATATCCAGAACATTATTACCGGGGTGAAAGAGGCGGCACATAGCTTAGAGATTAATAAGCAGTTAAAACAGGCGTTTTTAAAGCGCTCTTGGAAACCGCCCCATAGCGGTAAGAAGGTGGGGCGGGAAGGAAAGATTGGAAACTTACGGCGGAAGTGGATAAAGAGTCGCTTAGTTGAACAAGGCATGGTGTGGGCACGCCAGCGGGGATGGAACGATACATACACTTATACAAAGGCTTTGGGTGAGCAGGTTGTTGTAAAAACCCGGGCTCAAGTTCCCACCGTTATTATCCGCCCGTCTGTTATAGAAAGTAGCCTTTCTGAACCCAGTCCAGGTTGGCTGGATGGATTACGGATGGCGGACCCTCTAATTGTGGCAATTGGTAAAGGACGACTTCGATCATTATCTATGGACGCTGATGTTACCCTAGATCTTATTCCGGTGGATATGGTTGTGAATATTGTATTGGCCTCAATTCCACCAGCTATAAACAAGGGTGGGCTTCACATATACCATATAGCAACCGGTGCCAAGAACCCAATTCGTTTAGGGGAACTTTATAGATTAATTTATCAGTACTTTCAAAAAAACCCAATGCTGGATAAAGAGGGGAATCCAATTTATGTTAAACCACTTCGCTTCCCCAAGCCGGCAAGTTTCCGTATACAGCATAAGTTGAAAAGAGCTTCTTTGGGTACAATGGAGCGGACGTTAAAACAATTACCCTTCTCCACCACCACAGAGAAGGTAAAACGGAAAATCTCAGCCGCGCGTGCTGCTCATGAAAGACTCTATTACTATGGTGAGATCTACCAGCCGTACCTCAACTCAGGGTGTCACTTTGAGGTTAATAACACATTGCGTCTTCATAACTCTCTCAACGAGGAAGAAAAGAGGGTTTTTAATTTTGACATCGCGCGGCTAAACTGGCGTCACTATATCCAGAATGTGCATATCCCTGGGGTAAAGAAATACATCCTAAAGAGGGAAGGCGCAGGAACTCTAGAGATTAGAGATCCAATTACTACAGATTCACTTACAATTAATACACTCGTTAAACACAGCACCGAGAAGTTCCCCAATAAAACAGCTCTCCAAATCAAGCGTAATGGCCAGTGGCAGCGATTCACCTACAAAGATCTTCAGGAGACTTCCAAGAGAATAAGTCAAACCTTTTGTGCAATGGGGCTGCGTAAGGGCGATCGAGTTGTTCTTTACTCTGAAAATCAACCGGAGTGGGGAATTGCCTATCTGGGGGCCACCTTTATTGGTTTGGTTGTTATTCCACTTGATGCACAAACCCGGCATAAAGAGGTTTGGGCAACCATAGAGTTCACTAAAGCTCGAGCTCTATTGGCGTCAGAGAGTTGTTTTAAAAAGCTTACACCACAGGCTTTGGAGGAAAACGAGCATTCGGAATCTCCAGCAAGATTGTTAAATGTTAATCAGTTTTGTGCACCCTTTAGGCTCAATAGATATCCACGCAGCACTCAAGCAGCATCACCGCAGGGGGTTAAAGATGAAGCTGAGGTGAAACCCGACGATCTAGCCTCAATTATCTTTACAAGCAGCACCACCGTGGACCCCAAAGGAGCAATGCATACACACCGTAATTTCATCAATAATCTACTTGGGGTTAACCGATACTTACCAATAGCCGAGAGTGACCAACTACTTTCGGTACTCCCCCTATATCATGCCCTGGAGTTTACGTGTGGGTTCTTAATGGCCATTTACGGGGGCGCCACAGTGACCTACCTCCATTCATTAAAACCAAAGCTTATTCTTGAAATAATGCGAGAAACTGGGACCACGTGCATGTTGGGAGTGCCCACATTGTATACCCTCATCCGAGACGATGTTGAGCGCCGTATTCTAAGAACACCAAAATCAGCCCTCAAGTCAAACCTATTCACAACCTCTAAGCAGCTCAGCCGATCTATAGAACAAACATTTGGTAAGAATATTGGGCGCCGGCTTTTTACCCGGCTGCACGAGGAGTTTGGGGGATCGATTAGGCTTTTTGTGAGCGGCGGTTCGGCCTTAGGTGAGGAGTTATATGAAGATTTTAAAGTATTCGGAATGCCAATTTATGAAGGATATGGTTTAACAGAGACTGCGCCCGTTCTAACCGTGAATCCCTTAAAACGGAGCCGTAGAGGATCAACAGGAAAGCCTCTTCCTGGAGTAGAGCTTCAAATCTTCAATGCCGACAAGGATGGAATCGGCGAGATTATTGTTCAGACCCCTAGCCTAATGAGGGGGTACTATGAAAACCCCAAGGCTACCGAAAAAGTGATGAAGCATGGGTGGTTCCATACGGGTGACTTAGGCTGGGTCGATGCAGATGGATATGTGTACATCACTGGACGAATAAAGGATGTGATTGTTACTGGGGCCGGCAAGAATGTGTATCCAACTGACCTGGAAGCGCTTTACCAAGGTATCCCTGGCATCAAAGAGATGTGTGTCTTAGGGGTTAAGAGCGGCCTTACGGAGGATGTCCATGCGGTATTGACTCTAAAAAGGGAGCCCTTTGGGAAGCCTAAGCCTGAAGCCGCCAAGAGGGCGATTCAGCGCGAGATCCAAAAAGTAGCAAAAGAACTACCCAGTTACCAGCGGCTTCAACATATACATATACACTCCGAACCTCTCCCGCGAAAAGATTCAGGGGAGATCTGTCGAGACACTGTTCGCCACCAACTATTAGAGCAGTTGGGGTGTGAGCGGCCTTGCCTAACAAGGCAGCCACTAAAGCCCAACACAGAGATAAACCCAGAACAAGAGTTATTAAGAGAACTAAGTCGACTTTCTGGTGTTCCAGAGCAGCAGATTAACAAAGAAAGCCATCTTTACTTGGACCTTGGGTTGGATTCTCTAATGGCCATTGAACTATTATTGTTTACCGAGCGTCGCTTCGCAGTCTCAATTCCGGATCAGGTCGCCACAAACCTGGGGACGGTTGGTCAACTCCTACAGGAAGTCCAGTCTCAAGCCTCAGCGCCGCGCGTGCCTGAGGGGAAGGTGGAAACCGAGCAGGTGAAAATCCGCTCCGCGCTTCCCCATTCAAACCGGGCAATAATTGAGCGCTATTTACAGAGCCTTTCCTACTCGGGCCTCAAAGCTCTATATAAGACCTATTTTGATTTACAGTTAGATAGCCATAAGTATTTACCCTGCGCCGGCCCTTATATTATCGCGGCTAATCACGCAAGCCACCTTGATACGGGGGCGATGATATCAGCAGTCAGCATTGCCTTGGGTATCAAGGAAGCCCGGAAATTACATATTTTAGGAGCAAAGGATTATTTTTTTAATACACCCTTAAAGAGCTGGTTCTTTAGCACCTTTTTGAATGTGGTGCCGGTTGAGAGAGAGGAAACTTCTTTGGCCGGGCTTCGTATGGTGAAATCAATCTTATCCACTGGGGAGCTTGTGTTGATTTTTCCTGAAGGGACCCGATCGCGCACCGGGCAAGTCCAGCAGTTCAAACCTGGTCTTGGGTTGATTGCACTGGAATTGGACGTGCCGATTATACCTGCCTACATTGGAGGGACACATCAGGCCATGCCTGTGGGTAAAGTGTTCCCGCGCCCTAAACAGGTGAAAGTGATTTTTGCTCCACCAATTACGATGGATGTCTATCGTTCAAACGATCAAGACACCCCGGCGGATGAAATCTACCGGCAAATCACTGCTGATGTCCGAGGTGCGATCATGAACTTACCACTATCTGCGCTATCAGATCCGGACTAATATTACCTCCACTCAACACCAGTACGGTCCTCCGAAGGGGAATCTTACCTTCGAAGGCAGCAGCTAATGGAACAGCGCCGGACGGTTCCACCACTAGTCGTTCCTCCAGCAGATAGTGGTAGACAGCTCGGAGGATCGTTTGTTCCTCTACTGTTTCCACTCCATCCACTAAGGCTTTAATAATCAAGAAAGTCAACTCTCCAGGCCGTGTGACAGTTAGGCCATCGGCTATGGTGTGAGCGCGGTCAATGGAAATGATTTTTTTGGCTTGGAATGAGAGGTAAGTCGCATTTGAATTCTGTGGCTGTACTCCCCAGATTCGCACCTTGGGCCTGCGGGTTTTGGCCGCTATGGCAATACCGCTAATTAGACCCCCTCCGCTGATCGGGACAACGATATTTTCAACCTCGGGTAATTGTTCTAAGATTTCCAAGGCGAGGGTTCCGTTTCCAGCGATTACCGAGGGGTGATCATAGGGGTGAATAGCAGTTCGCTTCTCTAACGTCTGAATCTCCTTCACCTTCTGGGCCCGCGCTTCAAATTGATCCTCGCAAAAAACCACCTCAGCCCCACATTGTCGGGTGCGTTCTATCTTAAAAGGGTTGGAGGATTTCATCATGACCACTTTGGCAGAAACATCCAGTTGCTTGGATGCATAGGCAACCCCTTGGGCAAAATTCCCGGAGCTGGATGTGACAATTCCCCTCTGTTTTTGAGCAGCCGACAAGAGGGAAATTTCGTTAAAAGCAGCGCGTATTTTGAATGATCCCATCACTTGGAGACTTTCCGCCTTGAAGTACACTTCGGGATGGTAGACCGATTGGATCAAAGGTGTGAGTCGGATCACATCCTTCAGGCGCCTTTGTGCGTGTAGAATATCTCGTAGCCCGACTTGAAACTTGTTTGGATTCATAACATCGTTACTGTAA
This sequence comes from Acidobacteria bacterium AH-259-O06, assembly GCA_027717865.1. GTDB lineage: Bacteria > Acidobacteriota > UBA6911 > RPQK01 > JADFOI01 > JALLOL01. Next base: position 5,386 of record JALLOM010000053.1, read on the forward strand.
ACCAAAGGAGAAACCCATGTCCCGAATACAACTAGTTTTTTTAGCGATTTTTTTAGTGAGCCCTTTTGCCTGTAGCCGAGGGGTCCAGGAAGAGAAGGCTTCTGAACAGGTTTCTACGCCTAAAAATAGCGCTGTGGAAGAGGCGGGTTCCAGTCAAGTGGAAGAGCCTCATCCGGCTCAAACCGAGAGGAAAGCTAACCTGGAAACCCGCCAGAAACGTGAGCAGCCAGCGCAGCACCCTAAGGGATCCGCAACTCGAGAAAGGCCTGGCACCAGCTTACCTGCGACGCCAGCACCTGAGCCCCAAACCGAAGCGACCGACACGACAATCGCCGCCACTCCGCCTAGGGCAGAGGCAAAGGAGGAAACGACGCGAGGACTAGTTATTATTGAGCCACCGCCCCCTCCTCGAGCCATCACCGCAGTTGTCTCTGAGGGAACCGTCCTTGAAGTCCGTTTGGCGGAAGCAGTTAGCACAAAGACCAATAAGAGCGGCGACCAGTTTGAAGCCCTCTTGGACAAGGATTTGATTGTGGATGGAAAAATCGTAGTTGTCCAAGGAAGCAAGGTTATTGGCGAGGTGTTAGATCTCCAGGAATCGGGAAAGGTCAAGGGCCGAGCGGGGATGACATTGATCCTGACGGAAATTCATGTTGGCGGGAGAAAATATCCGATCGAGACAAATGAGATCGAGGTCCGTGCGGAAGGAGCAAAGGGACGTGACGCCAAGGTTATCGGGGGAGCGACTGGCGTGGGCGCGTTGATCGGCGGAATTTTGGGCGGCAAAAAGGGCGCTGCCATTGGTGCCGCCGTCGGGGGTGGCGCCGGTACGGCAAGGGTGCTCACCACCAAAGGCAAGGAAGTCGAGTTTCAAGCAGAGCAGTTGTTCAGTTTTCGCTTGGAGAAGGATATCCAGGTGAAGCTCCGGTAAGGTGTTGTTTGACTCGACGGGAGACTTTTTTTACAATACGGCATCCTCTTGAGCCACTTCTAAGCCAATCCGGAGAGGTGCTGGAGTGGTTGAACAGGGCTGCCTGCTAAGCAGTTGTGCTGGGAAACCGGCACCGGGGGTTCGAATCCCCCCCTCTCCGCCAAAGTTTTTAGTGGTCTAGGCTCACTCTTTTGGAATTAGCAGCCCTGGTATAGACAGTTCGGGCTGGGTGATAGATCTGTAGGGTTTCAGTCTGTCGGCGCGGGCGACTGCTCTGGGCTCTGGCGGAGGGAAGGATCGCTGGCGTACCAGGTCTGCTTGATCCAGATGGCCAAATCGTCGAACAAAGTGTAATACGTCGGCAAGACAACCAGCGTCAGGATGGTCGACGCCATCAGACCCCCCATGATCGTCCGCGCCATGGGGAAATAACGCATACCCCACATGGCGGTGTCGCCCCAAGCCAGGGGAATCAAGCCCACGATTGTCGTGCTGGCGGTCATCACGATTGGGCGCAAGCGTTCGCGGCAGCCTTCCAGGATTGCTTGCGAGCGCGGCATTCCCTTACGGCGCAGATTGTTGATGTGGTCGATCAGCACGATCCCGTTATTGACCACGATCCCGATCAACACCATGCTGCCGATCCAGGCCATCATGTTGAAGGGCGTCCCAGTAATGAACAGGAACCAAGCGACGCCTACTACCGCAAATGGAAGCGAGAACATAATGGCGAAAGGGTGGGCCAGCGACTCAAACAGCGAAGCCATGACGAAGTACACCATAAACAACGCCAGACAAATGTTGAACCAGAAAGCCTGGTCATCCTGTTCCTGCCGTTGGGTCCAGAAACCGTAACTCCATCCGTAACCCTGAGGGTAATCCAGGCTGTTCATCACTTGACTGACGTGCTTCCTTCCCTCGCTTTTCTTATCGCCCGAGTACATGGCCGTGAGTCGCGTGTAGGTGCGACGGTCCTCGCGCCGCAGCTCAGCCGGGATTTTCTGAATTTGCAGATCGGCCACTTGCGAGAGTAAGATCTGCCGACCGGCGGGTCCACTGCCCACGACGAGAGACTTCAAATCGTTCAGACTTTCGAGGTCTTCGGGCCTGATCCGCACAAAGATATCCACTTCGCCCTCGGGTGTGCGATAGCCGCGCACTTGCCTTCCGCGCGCTACGATCGAGAGGATCCCGGACACCGATTGCGGCGAAACTCCGTACTTGCCTGCTAGTGAGCGATTGAGCCGGATCTGTACTTCTTCTTGACCGCTGCGGAGATCCGTCCAGACATCCGTAAAGTCGGAGCGCTTCAGCAGCAGCAGCTTGGCTTCGGCTGCCAGTTCCTGCAGGGTTTCAGGATCGTCGCCATACAGGTTGGCACGGATCCAGTCGCGGTTCTGGGCGCCTCTCTGGCTGCCCAGTTGGATCTTAGCGCCGGGGATCACCGGGAGCCCGTCGGTCATCTGCTTCCGGATCTCCGGCATTTCTTCGAGCGTGACCTTGTCTTTGTCGAAGTAGACATCCATCCAGGCTTGGTTATTTCTGTAAAAGCTCAGGACATCGGTAATCTTGAACCGCTCCTTATTCGCTAAGAGAAACTGCTCAACCGGCATGATGTAATCTCGCTCGATCTTAGCGTAATGGAAGTTCTCCGAGAATTCGTACTCGATCCACAGCTCCCCGAGTTCCTGCGCACCTGGCGTGTTGTCGGGAACCTTGTTCATCAACCACCAATACGAGCCGTAAATGATCAAAGGAATCATGACCAAACCGACCAGAAAGCGGTGCCCCAACGGCCAGGAAACCAGCCTCAGGTAAGCTCCGGTAACACCGCCGCCAAAGTCTGGCGCTCCTCGGGCGGGCGGCTCGTGGACTTCCGCGGCTTTCTGACGCCGAAATACCCGCCGACCGAGCCGCACGAAAACGGGCTCGACATGGTCCGCTATCCACTGCTGCCACTTCGAGCGCTGGTTCACATCCATTCGTAACAGCCGCGCCATCGCCAGAGGGATGAGCGTCAGCGAGATAAACAGCGAACAAATGAGCGCGAAGATAATCGCCGTCCCCGTCTCGCCGAGCCAGAGCGAGTAGCGCGATTTTTGCCCGAAAATCAGCGGCACGAAGATGATGATCGAAGTCAGTGTGGCCGCGATGACCGCCGTAATGACTTCCTGCGTACCGACCTGGGCAGCGGTGACCCGGGCGGTTCCCTTCTCGAGCTTCTGGTAGATCGACTCCAGCACAACGACGGCATTGTCGACCAGCATGCCGGTCGCGAGCATCAGGCCCATCATCGACATCACATTGAGCGTCTTGCCCGACAGGAACAGAAAGCCGACGGCGGCGATGATGGAAAAGGGGATCGAAAAACCAATAATCAGCGTGGCACTGAACTTTCGTAGGAAGAAAATCAGGACCAAGGCTGCCAGTAGCGCGCCCAACGCACCCGCTCTCAGCAGTCCTGAAAGAGACTTTGTAATCTCCTCCCCGGCGTTGTGCCACAGCAGCAGTTCAATGCCTTCCAGGCTGGGATCTTGACGGATCTCTTCAATCTCGGCGAGAACGCGATTGACGGTTTCAACCGTATTGGCCTCAGATGTCTTGCGAACGTTAAACCCGACGGCGTATTCACCATTGAGGTGCTGGCCGAAATTGGAGGCGGGATTATCGTAGTAGATGTCGGCGATGTCGCTCAGCCGCAGCCCACGCTCGTTCACCGGAAAGTTCTCCATCTCTTCCACGGACGAGAGGGTTCCCTGGGCGATGGCGCTGTACCGAACGCCCGCGTCCTCAACGCGTCCCAGCGAACGGTTCAAATTGACACTGTCCAGCCTGCGGAAAAGCTGTCCGACGTCTACCCGATAGCGCTTGACGTCGTCCAGCCGGAGGTAGATGTCGATCTCCTGACGCTGAACCCCCCAAAATTCCACTTCGGCGACACCTGGAATGCGCTCCAGGGGCTTCTTGATCTTGAGTTCAAGAAAATCGCCAGAGGTGCTGAGATCTTTGCCTGAAGCAATACGGCCCCCAATAATGGGACGATCGTCGGTCCCGAAACTTCGAATCTGAATGTGCTCGACATCGTCCGGGAGGTCGCTCCTGATCTGGTCGACCTTCTCGCGGATTTGGGCCCGGAGCACTCCGATGTCCGTCCCCCAATCGAAATAGAGGCTGACTGAAGCTCGATCGCTTGAGGAGCGTGCACTCATCCGCTGCACTCCAGGAACAGTAGCCAAGACCTCTTCCAGCGGCTTGGTGATTGATTCCTGGATCTGCCCAGGCGTGGCATTGCGATAGGGCACCCGGACGCCTAGAAACGGAAAGTCCACGTCGGGATCCAGCACCAGCGGAATCTTGAAGACCGAGATTAGCCCCAGGGCGACGATGGAAACGAAGATCATGCAGATGGTAACCGGCTTGCGGATGGAGAAATCCGCCAGGCCGACGCTGGAACTGGGGCGATCCGTGCTGGGGTCAACGCCCCTGCTGGGATTGTTCTTGTCTTGCTCGATCGGATTCATCGGCTGCTCTTCCGGCTTCCTTTCAATCGGTTAACTTTCCTCTTTCCGGATGGCCGAAAGCCACGCTTCACCCATGCCCTGCTCAGACTCTTCGGAAGTATCTGTCACGGCAGCGTCTGCGGTAACGTAGACTTTACGATCCACGAGCTCATAGACCACCGGAATCAACAGCAGGGTCAGCATTGTCGAAAACAGCAGGCCGCCCATTACTGTGATGGCCATGGGCGCTCGCACTTCCGCGCCTTCGCCCCAGCCCAGCGCCATCGGGAACAACCCCAGCACGGTGGTCAGCGTCGTCATTACGATGGGCCGCAGGCGGATCTGGCCGGCCTCGAGCAGTGCCTGGCGTTTGGACAATCCCTTGTGCCGGAGCTGGTTCGTGTAGTCGATCAGCACGATCGCATTGTTGACCACGATCCCAGCCAGAATGATGACCCCGAGAAAGACCATGACGCTGAGGGTGGTGGCGGTCACGAATAGCGACAGTATGACGCCCACCACCGCCAGCGGTACGGTAAAGAGAATGACGAACGGGTGGACGAGCGATTCGAACTGCGACGCCATCACCAGATACACGAGAAAGATCGCCAGGCCCAGCGCAAACAGGAGGCTCCGGTAGGAACTTTCCATTTCCTGGTTCTGTCCTCCCAGGCCGATCACGGTATTGACGGGGATCTTGCCTCGAAGCTGTTGTAGTTCGGCGCGGATCTCCCGCGACACGCTGCTCAGATCCCGGCCCGCCAGGTTTGCCGAAACCACAGCCGCGCGCTGCGAGCGAATACGGCGGATTTCACTGGGGCCGCGGGCAACGACCACGTCGGCCACAGCTGCGAGCCGGATCGGAACGCCCCGTTCGACTTCTTGTTGGGGGATCTGGCCCGTAGGAGCGCGGCGACGATCCTGGTTCCCTTCGCCATTGCGGCTGGGCGTTCTCGAAACCGTATTTTGCGCCCTGCTCCGGCTCGCACGGCGATCTCCCTGCTGTCCCGGGTCGGTGTTACCCAGCTGGTTGATGATCAGGTTCTTGATGTCGGCGATGGTGCTTCGGTCTGACGCTTCCGCACGGACCAGAATCTCGATCTGCTTGTCGCCCTCGCGGTAGCGCGAGGCCACATCCCCGCGGATCTTATTGCGCAGGATATTCGCCACCTCGCTCTCGTCAAGTCTGAGCCGAGCCAAGCGTTCACGATCGAAGCGGACCTGGATTTCCGGGTTGCCCAATTGTGTTGTGCTTTGGATGTCGCTCAACCCGTCAATTCGCTCCAAGCGCGCCGCGACAAGGCCGGCGGTTGTGCGCTGGTCTTCGATGTCGAAAGCGTAGATTTCGACTTCAATTGGGGTCTTGAAACTAAACAGCGTCGGGCGACTGAAGGTGTAGGTCACCTCAGGGTGCCGCCGCAGCTCCTCTCGAATCCTGTTGATGGTGCGCTGCTCAAGCAGCTTGTCGCGGCGGTCCTTCATAACCACGTAAAGCCGGCCGAAGTTCTCTTCCAGCGCACCGCTGGTAAACTGATTCTTATTGCTTCCGCCGACGCTGGAGAACACCGTATCGACCCCAGGAAAGTCCTTAATGCGAGTCTCGATATCGTTGATGATGCCATCGGTCTGTTCGAGCGGTTTGCCCTCGGGCAGTTTGATTTCAAACGAGAACTCGCCCTGAGCCAGGGGCGGGATCAGCTCCGCGCCCAGGCGCTGATAGGCCACGGCTGAAAAGCCCACTAGTCCCACCGCAACCGCAAGCACCACCGGCTTGTTGTTTAACGACCAGGTCAGTGCTCGGGGATAGGCGTGGTTTAAAGCATCGAATCCGGATCCGAGGGGGTTCAAAACGGGGCTGATAATCTTCAGAATTTGCCTGCCCACTGCGCGCAATAGGCGTCGCAGGTCGGTAAGGACTACTTGGACCAGGTCAACGAAGATGAATCGTCCCGTGGCACGGCCAGCAGTGGTCGCGAGCCAGGAGACGTGCTGGAGCACCCGTAGGACTGTTTTGCCGCGCAGATCAGTGACAGCGGGCGAGGATTCAGATGGGCTCTGGATTGCCTGCCGCTTCACCCCCAGTGCCAACACCATGGGGATAAACGTCAAGGCCACCAGCAGCGAGACCACCAGCGAGTAGGTGATTGCTAAGGCCTGATCTTTGAAAAGCTGCCCGGCAATGCCCTCGACGAAGACGAGCGGCACGAAGACCGCCACCGTGGTCAGGGTCGAAGCCGTCACGGCCCGCCCGACTTCTTGGGTGCCCCGATAGACGCCATCGGCAAGGCTACCGTCGGCTTTCTTGTGACGGTGCACCGACTCCAGCACCACGATGGAGTTGTCCACCAACATGCCCACGCCCAGGGCGATCCCACCAAGGGACATGATGTTCAGTGTGATATCGGTCTGGTACATCAGAGCGAAGGTTGCCATGATGGAAATCGGGATGGAAAGACCGATGATGAGCGTACTGCGGACGTCCCGCAAAAACACGAACAAGACAATCGTCGCCAGCAAGCCCCCCAAGACGGCTGCCATCAGGACGTTGGTTACGGACTGGCTGATGAACTTTGCCTGGTCAAAGACGATTTGATACTCGACACCTTTGGGGAAAGTCTTGCTCTTTGTCAGGACTTCCAATTTGGCACGGACCGCTTCGGAGGCAGTAACCGTGTTGGCGTCCCCTTCTTTGTAAATCCCGAGCTCGACGCTCTCCTTTCCGTTAAGACGAGCAATGATCTCGCGGTCCTTGGTCCCGCGCCATACCCGCGCGATGTCGCCGAGCACGATCTTACGCCCCTCCTGGTCGCGGATGATGACGCGCTCAATCTCGCCCACCGATCGAAACTCGTTGAGCATCCGTACCAAGTAGTTGGCGTCGAGGTCGTAAAGGCTGCCACTCGCCTGGTTCAGATTTGCCTGTTCGATGGTGTTGGTCACTTCGGTGATCGGAATGCCCAGTTCGGCCAGTCGCTTCTCATCGATCTCGATATGGATCTCCTCTTCCCGTCCGCCCACAACCTTCACGGCCGCGACGCCCTCGGTTGACTCCAGGCCTTTTTTGAGTTCATTCTCGGCCACGTAGCGCAGCCGGCTGAGACTCAGGTTCCCATACAACTGCAGCCGCATAATCGGGTCGTAGGAGGGATCAAAACGAAGAATCACAGGCTTGTCGACGTCGCGGGGGAGTTCGAACAAGTCCAGCTTTTCACGTACATCCATGCTCGCCAAATCCATGTTCGTATCCCAGGCGAACTCCAGCACGACTTCAGACTGGCCCGGGCGGGAGACGGAACTCATGCGTGTCAACCCTGAAACTACCCCAACGGCCTCTTCGATGGGCCGGGTCACAAGGGACTCGATCTCTTCCGGTGCAGCATCCTCGAAGTCAGTTTGAATCGTCAGCGAGGGATAGGAGATATCAGGCAGCAGGTTCAGTGCCAGGCGGTCCAGTGAGACCACACCGAAGAGGATCACCGCTACGACAAACATCGAGACCGTCACAGGGCGACCGATAGCGATCTTGGTGGCCTTCATAAGCGAAGAATGCGGACTTATTGCCTCGCTTCGTACTTACGAAACGAGGCACTTTCAGCTTTCCACTTCCCGGATCTTAGCACCCTCTTTCAAGTTGCCCTGACCGGCGACAACGATGCTCTCTCCAACTGAGACGCCCTCACGGACCTCGACTTCGCGCGCTGTTTCATAGCCCAGTGTGACTTTGCGGCGGCGGGCGCTATCCCCTTGGGCGACGAAAATAAAATTCTCGCCATCCTCTTCCAGAAGGGCTCGTTTTGGAATAAGAACGACGTTCAGACGAGAATCGGTCTCGATATCGACCCGCACAAACGATCCGGGTTTGAAAGCGTGCTTTGAGGGCGCCAACTCGACCGTCACCTTCACGGTTCCCGTGGAATCATCGACAATCGGACTGATGCGCAAAACGCGCCCCTGAATGCTTACGCTCCCCTCGGACCCCAGGCTGAGCATGGCCGTCTGACCTGGACGCACCCGGTGGGCATCGAGCTCTGAAAGATGAACATCCGCGTAAAGCGGCGAAAAAGCGCCCAGTCGGAACAAAGAGTCAAGATTACGGACCGTCTGACCGAGTTCAACCGTGCGCTCGGTAATGTATCCACTAAACGGTGCCACGATTCTGGTCCGCGAGAGTTCGAGCTTTACCTGCTCAATTTCGGCCTCCAGCTCTTCAACCCGGTGGGTGAATTCGCGAACTTCCGAGGCAGCAACGCGCTCATCATGCTCTAACTCGTCGAGCCGGTAGCGAAGTGTGGCGACCTCCTCTTCGCTGACCAGCTTTTCGGCGAAGGCCCTCTGCTTCCTTTTCAGCTCCGCGTGGGTGTTTACGATCTGCACCTCTGCTTTCTGCTCCCGTATCCTGGCCTTTTCCAGCTGCAGCCGGGCCTGCGCCAGCTTTTGCTCGGTCAATTTCAGTTTGATCAGAAACTCACTGTCGTCCAGCAGGCACAGCATTTGCTCTTTGTCTACAAAATCACCCTCCTCGACCAGGACGCGCTTCACCAGGCCGTCGGATTGCGTGGCCAGCACGACGTCTCGCAGGGGCCGCAGGTTGGCCGTCGAGGTTAAGTAGGACGAAATGGGCCCCTGTTTCGCCGTTGCCAGCTCAACGGGGACAGCCTCGTCGCCGGACTGCCTTTCGTTTTCGGCCGTCTGCTTAGAGTTGGCCCGGGCGACATCGTCGGCAAAGTAGTACTGGTTCACTGCGTACCAGCCAGCTAGCAAAATGGCAAGGATAGCCAAAAATCCGTACACTCTTACCCGAACAGACATAGGGTGTTTATTCCAGGCTT
>JALLOM010000054.1 GCA_027717865.1 Acidobacteria bacterium AH-259-O06
TTGCTGGGACTGCTGGCAATTGGGGCCTTTAAAGGAGAGGAAATCCGGCAGCGCTACCAGCGCAAAGAGCGCCAGCAGCAGATTATCCGTCTACTTGAAAGTGATTTAAATAGCTGGCTGCTTTCGCTTCAGACTGATTCCAAGAACTCTGAGTCGCTGTTCAAACTTCATGTCGGAGACGATCGCCTTGTCCTCCCAGATCTCAATGTCATGATCCTCTCACATCGCTCCACAGATGCCTTCCTGAGCCTTTCCCTTCCAGGAAGGCAACACCGGGGTGGCCTGGCGCGATGGCAAACTGCTCGACCCGGGGCGATTTATCGTTACTGGCAAGAAAGAAGATCAAGGAGCCTTCAAGACGCCCACCCTGCGTGAGATCGCACAAACGGCCCCTTACATGCACGACGGCAGCCTGGCAACCCTGGAAGAAGTCATCGAGTTTTACAACCGGGGTGGTAATCATAACCCCCACCTCGATCCTGAGTTGCGCCCCTTGCACCTCACGGCTGTAGAGAAACAGGCGTTGCTGACTTTTCTCAGGGCTTTGGCTGGGAACATCCGCGAAGGATTGTAGGTTCTGAGTCACCCGCACCTCGACGGAAGTTCCATCTTCCAGAAGGAGCTAGGCAAGGCTATTCTGTGGTCTGGTATTCAATCTTTCGCGCTTCCGTAACACGCCTTGAAGCGTCCAGGATTTCCAGAGAGATGAGATTTCCCTGCTCATCGTAATCCAGCCGCCACTCATTTCGGGGCCAGGGGAAAACCCAGCGCTCGCGCGCAAGAGCGGATACGTCGATCGAGACTCAGGATGGCAATGTCCGCTATGGCCGAGCGCGCCGAGAGGGCGCAGGCAAGATGCAGCGCGTCCAACGTTCGCAGTGGCTCTTTTGGGAACGGGCGACGAGCCCGCTCAAAGACTCCTTCATGCAGGCGCAGAATATTCCAGTGCGTGGCTGCCCCATTGAGAATTGCCCTACGGCCCTCGGCTTCTGCTTCCGGGACCTGCTCGGTTACCACTGCCCGAATCAGTACACGCTCACATTCTAGAAGCGTCAAGTCCGAAGCCAAGATCAACTCCGCCTGGGATAAAAGTTCCCGTACCTTTGCCTCTTTAGCTTCCCCCATCAACCAGGCCAGTACTGCGCTTGATTCAGCGTATAGATTCAATGTTCGCCGCGCTCCTCGGCGAGCAGCCGCTTCACTTTGCCCAGAGGCAGGAGTCTCTTCAGGCGGGGATACAGCCGAGACTGATTGGGGGCTCCTACGGATACGACTCCCCGTCGCGCCAGCTGGGCCAGGCCAGGATGCAGATCCTGTTCCAGAGACGTTGCGTCCGCCGCACGGAGTTCTGCCACCACCCGACCCCGGTCCGTGACTAACACCCTCTGACCTTCACGGACGGCGCGAAGGTACTCGCTCAGACGATTTTTTAGCTCCCGAACTCCGACTGCTTGCACTGCAGTCCAATATAGCCACATGTAGCTACATTGTCAAGGCAAATCCCTTCATCACGGTACGGGTGGCGGCTGCACCCGTCTTTCGCCGGCGGAACTACAAGGCTAACTCACTGAGGAGTTTCTCCACCGACGCTCTTAGTTTAGGCAGCTCTTCCCGCAGGGTTTTCCAAACCACATCCAAGTTCACCGTGCTGTAGCTGTGGATCAGCTTATCTCTCATACCGACCATTGAACGCCAAGGAATATCTGGAGCCTTATCACGCAGTCTTGCGGGACTTGCTTGGCTGCCTCCCCAATAATCTCCAGCGCGCGAATGACGGCGAACACGGTCTTGTCGTCGGAGCCAAAATCGTCTCGGGACATGCCCTCGACAAATGATTCTGCTTTTCCGATCGCATCGAGTATGTCTTCCAAATAAACACTATGCTCTCGATGCCTTGTCATACGGGCACGGCCTCGTCAAGTATCCGCTCTCGAATCTGCCGCTTGAGAGCATCTTCCATGACGAGATCAACTTGCATACCTAGCAGTTCGCCCAGGTAATTCTCCAGTTCGATGAACGTCAAAAGGCCGGGTGTCTCCTCAAAACTAACTAACAAGTCGAGATCACTCGCTGGGTGCTGATCCTCACGTACACGCGAGCCGAAGACCTGGAGCGATCGGACATGGTAACGGCTCGCTAGCTGGGGAAGCTCCTGGCGCAAAACACTTACTACCTCAGATAGCTTGTACCAATTCTCCATGATTTCATTTTCTCACGATCGGAACATTGCCGACACGGTTATTTTCTCCCCCACCTGCGTGTCAAGCCTTCCTTTCTGCCAGCTAGCCGCAAGCTTGAGGCGTTATCGGAAGAAGAAAGTGACGGACTGCGCCTCTTTCGCAGTAAGGGAACCCGAAGCGTCATACCCGAGAATGACAATCGGATTAGGGCAGCAAATTAGAACCAATCGTGCTTCTCGATCTCTTCTTCCCGTCTTTGCACACGGTATCATCGTCACCGACGGTGTCAGCGAGTCTGGATGAGCCCCGTTAACCAAGTCTTAACACAATTTCCACAAAAACTTCATCCATCGCGAAAGCCTCCTTTCCTAAACTTGCGAACAGGAAGGCAGCTTTGCCGAACAATTCTGAACCAACAACGGTATCCATGATGCACTTCAGAAGGATAATCTTGAGTGTCACCCTTCCGTGTCGACGCTCTGCCGAGAATAGCCGCTGACTTGTGGGCAGAACGATGCTGGACGGATTGTAGGTTCTTGCTATAGAGTGACCAGTAAACTTTGGTGAAAATATCAACGCGCAAACGCCGAAGGATACTTTTCCACTTTTTTCTGGGTATCGGATTGCCGAGTCTGCTTCTGGGTTATCTTGCTTTTCGGGGTATCCAGAATGATCAAGCCTTGCTGGAAAAAGAGAGACTAAGCACCCATCGTAGGATTTCAGAACTGATTGCAAAATCGATTGATGAAAAACTCCTGGATGTCGAGCAGTCGTTTGTCGATGCCATTGCCAATCAGCGGCAGCCCGATCGCTCCGAGTTCGTGCCTTCGCTCGCTAGGCTAAAAAAAGACCATCCTGTGGTCGAAGAACTCTTTCTTCTCGAGACCACCGGAGGAATTCAGCTGCCCGTTGCCAAGCTTCTTTTTGGTCCCGACGAGAGCCTCCCTACATCATCTCTTGAAAGACCGACTTCATTCTTGCGAACAGGTCAACAGTATGAGTTTCAACAAAATAGTTACTCAGAAGCCCTTGCGAGTTATCAACGAGCGTTTGATCAGGTTTCCAACCCTCAGGTTAAAGGATTATTGCTCATCGCTATCGCCAGGGTTCAGAAAAAACTAACTCTACGCCGAGAGGCTAGAAAATCCTACAAAGCGATTGCTGAAGAATACAGCCAAACGAGAATGGCAAACGGGATACCCCTGGGCGTGGCTGCTCGCTTAGAACTTGGCTCCTTATCTTTGGCGATGGACGAGGCCTCCAGTGCCATTCAGACATTGATGGGTTTATACAAGGACCTTATCCAGGGGAAATGGGCACTCGAAGAGTCTCAATATGACTTTTTTGCTTCCCAAGTTAAGGAATCGATCGATGAAATCTTCTTACAGGATAGTGTCTCTTCATCCCCTCAGTCTTTCAAAAAGACCTTTGAAAGGATAACCGAGGAGGAAGAAAAGCGAAGAAAAATCACTAGAAGACTATTAGCTTTTCAGGCAAACGCAGCAAGCAATTTAAAAGCACACGCTCGCCGAAGAATAGGGAATGCCGACAATTGGGTTAAACGAATTACATTGGAGATCGGGGACGGGACCTATCTTGTTTCATTGCTGGGCCCGCAGATACAGAGTGAAGTGGATGGAGTCTGGGGACTTCTGCTCAATTCGGAGCAACTCAAGGCCGAGCTTCTGCAGCCCCTAATCAAACACCATACCGCCTCGGAGAATGTTGCCTGGACGGTACGGGGGACGGATGGTAAAGCCCTCTTGACGTCAGAGAACCCAAATGGATCGATTACTATCAAGACAAGCTTTGTCGGGAATGTCCCTCCCTGGTCACTTGAGCTGTATCAGCCAGACTCGCCTCTGTTGGAAACCTTTCTCACGTCACGTCAAAGCATTTACTTTTATATTTTCCTTCTTCTTGCAGGTATTCTGGTATTCGGGTTGACCTTGACGATTCGCACCGTCACGCATGAACTTGAGCTGGCAAGAATGAAATCCGATTTTGTTTCGACCGTTTCCCACGAATTCAAGAGTCCCGTGACTTCTATCCGTCAAATGGCGGAGATGCTTAAAGCGAAGCGCGTACCTAGTGGGGAGCGGCGTCAACGCTACTACGAGGTTCTGGTAGAACAAAGTCAGAGGCTTTCCTTGCTTATTGAGAACATTTTGGATCTCTCCAAAATGGATGAAGGGAGAAAACAATTTAAGTTTGAGAAGCTTGATCTTGCCCCTCTGCTACAGGAGGTTGTTGAAACCTTTCAGCATCGAGTGCGACATGATGGATTTGTTCTTGAGGAAAAAATTGATAGGCCCTTGTCGATCAACGTGGATCGCACTGCTATCACGCAAGCGATTACCAATTTGATCGATAATGCGATCAAGTATTCTGGTAAGTCTAAGACGATAGAGGTCCAGGCATTTGTGCAAGATCAAGATCTCATTGTCGCGGTTCAGGATTTCGGCGTCGGCATCAATAAAGAAGAGTTGGATAAAGTGTTTGAACGCTTCTATCGGGGAGGTGACGAGTTGACTCGGACGGTAAAAGGAAGTGGTCTTGGATTAAGTTTGGTCAAACAAGTCGCCGAAGCGCATCAGGGTACTGTCGATGTTGAAAGCGAGCCAGGTCGCGGCAGTACCTTCTCGATCAGGCTCCCGCTTCAATTGAGGGAGGATTACTGAAAATGGAAAGGATTCTCATCATTGAGGATGAGGAAAGCATCCTGATGGCGTTGGAGGACGACCTGAAGCTGGAGGGCTATAAAGTAACAGGAGTAGGAGATGGCCAGCAAGGGCTCTCCATGGCTAAAGAAGGAGGGTATGACCTTATTATCCTGGATATCATGCTACCCAAGATGAATGGATTTGAAGTGTGCAAAGAACTCCGTCAAGCGGGGGTGGGGACGCCCATCCTGATGTTGACGGCCAAGAGCCAGGAGATTGATAAGGTTCTGGGACTGGAGTTGGGTGCCGACGATTATGTCACTAAACCCTTCAGCCCTCGTGAACTTCTTGCCCGCGTGAAAGCTATCCTTAGACGAGCTAAGCAGACTGAGCTGGGGATCGATGTCTATCGCTTCGGTGACGTTGAGCTTGATTTCAAAAAGTACGAGGCAGCAAAAAATGGAGCCCCGATTTATCTGACCCGTCTCGAGTTTGCTTTACTTCAGTTTCTCATTAAGCACAAAGACCAAGCTCTCAGTCGCGACACCATTTTGGATGAAGTTTGGGGCAAGGAGGTCTACACCTTCCCTCGCACGGTGGATACCCATATCGCTCACTTGAGAAAGAAGATCGAAGACGATCCGGCCAATCCGAGCTATATCCTTGGCGTTCGAGGCGTCGGCTACAAATTCAGGGGGTGAACAGCTTAACCAAATTTCAACACAATCTCCACGAAAACTTCATCCATCGCGAAATCTTCCTTTCTATACTCCGGACAGTTAGCAACATTTAGTGAAATCAGGAGGATTCATCATGAAACGCCAACTTATCTTAGGTCTCGTTCTTGGACTAGTGTTTGTTGCAGTCTTGTCGGGATACACCCAACACAGCGCTAGGCAGCTTCTGCAGTCCGGTCTGTACAAGGAAGACGTGAAAGGGGATTTGGATGCTGCCATCCAAATTTACCGGAAGATCATCCAAGACTTTCCTAACCACCGTTCGGTTGCGGCGAAGGCACTGCTGCAAATGGGCCGCTGCTATGAGAAACTGGGCAAGCCCGAGGCACGCGAAGCTTACGAGCGGGTGCTGCGTGAGTTTGCCGAGCAGGCCGAGCAGGTCGCCGCGGCCCGGGCCCGGCTGGCTGCCCTTACCCAGCCTGCCAGTGTGACCGCGGCATCCGGAATGGTGGTCCGCAGGGTCTGGGTGGGCCCGATCCTGCGGTACCGTGGACTGTCCCCCGATGGCCGGTACCTCCACTTTTCGGAGCGTTTGGGGGGGGCTGTAGGCCAAAACCTTTTCGTACGCGATCTGGCCACGGGAAAAACGCGAAAGCTCACAAAACGGGACCAAACCCACCAAACCCCATACGCCGCCGGATATGCTGCCATCTCCCCCACTAGCCAGCACGTTGCCTACCAGTGGAACATCGATGAGCTGCGTCTCGTGGGGATCGACGGGTCCGGCGATCGTCTCCTCTATCGGAATGAGGAGACGGAAGAGATTCGTCCGTATGCCTGGTCACCGGACGGGAAACACCTGGTGGTCCTGACCAGGCGCAGGGACCAAAGCAGCCAGATTGCGCTGGTTTCCGTTGCAGATGGTTCCCTGCGGCAGTTGAAGTCGCTGAACTGGGAAAGCCGGTCGAAGCTACGCCTTTCCCCGGATGGGCGGTACATTGCCTATGACATCGGAGGCAAGGTCGACGCTCGAAACCGCGACATTTTTGTTCTCGCGGCCGACGCAAGCCGCGAAATGCCCCTGGTGGAGCACCCGGTCGATGACCAGTTGCTCGCCTGGACGCCGGATGGGAAAAGTGTGCTGTTTAGGAGCGACCGCGCGGGGACTCCCGGGCTCTGGGTGATTCAGGTTGCCGATGGCAAACCCCAGGGGTCCCCCCGGCTGGTCAAGAACAATATAGGACAGATCGGGCTCGGAGGGTTCACCCCGAAAGGGGCCTTCTACTACACGCTGGATCACTTCACAACGGATGTCTATGTCGCCTCGCTCGATCCGGATACCGGCAAGCTTCTGTCTCCCCCAAGGCGGGTCACGGAGCGCTTCGTGGGCCGTAGCTCCTGTCCCGACTGGTCACCCGATGGGAAGTACCTGGCGTATATTTCATGGCGTGGGCCCGAGTGGACGGGCCGCAATATCATCGTGGTTCGTTCCGTAGAGACCGGAGAAGAGCGTGAATTCGCGTCTGAGTTCACCCCTCGAGGTGGCCGCGCCACCGGCGGTTTCCTGCGCTGGTCGCCTGATGGGCGCTTCATCCTGTTCGGCTCCCGCGGAGGGTTCTACCAGCTCGACACGCAAACCGGTCATGTCACCCGCATCGTGCAGCTCCCGCCGACGGCCGCTTACGGCAGGACGGCGGAATGGTCCCCCGACGGAAAGACGGTTTTCTATAGCTTCCGCGGCACGTCGCCCCGGGGCGACCATCTCGTTCGGCGAGACTTAGAAACCGGCCAGGAGCAGTTACTGTATAGCGTGGCTGCGCCGGAGCGCATCGGGAATGCGCGCGGCGGCTGGCTCGTCTCGCCGAACGGCCGGCACCTGGCCTTCACACATTACCTGGAGAAGGCGGGCTCGGTGGACCTCGATAACCTTGTGGCACTAGTGGCACTAAAGGTGATTTCAACGGCTGGCGGCGAGGCCCGCGAACTGCTTAGGGTGCACAAAAATATTAATGAGACCGTGCCTCTGCATGGCTGGACGCGTGACGGGCGCTACCTGCTCTTTGGGAGGCAGTCCCCTCTTGACGGACCGAGGAATAGTCGGGAGACATCGGAGTTGTTGTGGCGAGCCTCTCTAGAAGACGGTCAGGCCGAGAAGCTCGGGCCCGCGCCGTCTGTTGACCGGGAACCATTGCGTCTTCACCCGGACGGGCGACAAGTCGCCTTCGCTAGCAGACAGCGGGTGTCTGAAGTCTGGGTGATGGAGAACTTCCTGCCGGAACTCAGCTCCACTCAGTGAGGGCGTGTTGGCCAACACAGGGCCGCGATTGTGACGGAGCGGGCGGGACGCCGCACGGAACTCCCTGTGCCTGACAGTGCTCCTGCTCGATTTGAGTATCGTTCCAGGGAGCAAGGGTCACCGCTCTCCAAACGATCGCGGCTCTGTTTCCTGGAAGTGTACCCGTGAGAGGTACGAGCCTGAAAGGGACGACGGCCGATGAAATTAATCTGGCCTAAATTCGAAACCGAGGTCATCCATGCAGGAACGTAATGGGCCGATGAGTTTGGCACTGGCAACGAGTTTACTCGCGGTCGCCCTGCTACTAGGTCCGGTCAGCCCGTTGGTCTCACACGCAGCGTGGCGGCCCAACGTCCCCCTGGGACTTGACCTCTACATGCCGGTGCCTGAAGACAATCCGCTCACAACGGAGAAGGTGGAGTTGGGACGCAAGCTTTTTTCCGATCCTATTCTTTCTCGGAACAAGAGCCTGGCCTGTGCCGGTTGCCACGATCCCGAGCGAGCATTCACCGATGGACGGCCGGTGAGCCAAGGCGTATTGGGTCGGAAAGGCACTCGCCACGTGCCCACACTCGTCAACCGGGGCTACGGCATCTCCTTTTTCTGGGACGGCCGCATTCCGACGCTGGAAGAGCAAGTGCTGCAACCGATCCAGAGCGCAGAGGAAATGGATCTGACGGTAGAGGAAGCCGTCTCCCGGCTGAAGCGCAAGCGGGGCTACCGCAAGCAGTTTCAGAAAGCTTTCCAGCGCGAGATCATGGGCGAAGATCTGGCGCGAGCGCTGGCCAGCTACGTGCGAACGATCCTTAGCGGCAACTCCCCTTTTGACCGCTATCTTTATGGCGATCGTGAGGCCTTATCGGAGGAAGAACGCGCGGGGCTGCGCCTCTTTCGCGGCAAGGGAAACTGCACGGCCTGCCATCTCGGCCCTACCTTCACGGACGAGGGCTTCCATAACACCGGCATCGCCTGGCGAGATGGCGAACTGCTCGATCCAGGCCGATTTGAGGTGACGGGCAAAAAAAAGGATCAAGGTGCCTTCAAGACTCCCACCTTGCGCGAGATCGCACAGACGGCTCCCTACATGCACGACGGCAGCCTGGCCACGCTGGAGGAAGTCATCGAGTTCTACAACCGGGGCGGCAACCCGAATCCCTACCTGGACCCTGAGTTGCGTGCGTTGCACCTCATGGCTGAAGAGAAAAAATCTCTGCTGGCTTTTCTTAGGTCACTAAGTGGGACCATCCAGGAAGGCATGCCGAGGGAGAGGCTTGAGAATGACTGATCTGCATCATCCGAAAAGCCGGATCCCCAGCCTTCTACCAGATGGTTCGAACATGTGGATAGCTGTAGAGTCGGCGATCCTTGGTGATCAATTGTGCATTGTGGTGACGGACCGATGCCACGATTATTTGATCGGCAGGGTCGCCGTGGAAAGGTTGGGGCAACTGGCAGCTTTCGATCAGAATTGTCGTGGTCAGCTCTGCCACATAAAGTCCGGAAGTAGTTGTGGCCAGATCCAACCAACGTTGAAGAGGGCGATCCAGGACAAGATGTCCCTTCTCGACCTTCTTAGCCACTTCCCAAATGGAAATCGCTGAGATCTAGAGTCCTTCTTGAGCGACCTCCCTTTGAATGATTGTGAGTGCACGTTTCGACAACCGGCGATCTTCCGTCGCCCACCAGATCCAAGCGTGAGTATCAAGGAAGATCGGCATTCCACTTTTCGCCGGTGGAGAAAGGATCTCCGCTTTCTTCTAGAATGCTTCCAGCCAGGCTACTGGGAGCCTTAGCGGCTTCCGAGTAAGGGACCACCTTGGCAACTGGGTGGCCTCGCTTTGTCACAACTATAGGCTCCCTGGTCTGAGCAACTCGGTCTAGAATCTTCAGGCACTGATCCTTAAACTTACCTGCCGCGATTTTTTCCATAAGCTAAAGATAGCCATAGCCATATAGCCATGTCAATATTTGGCAGCTCGTTAGTTTCCCGTCATATCGCGCTAAAGGTCCAAAAGCTGTGAATCGGTTCTGAGACATATTTTTTCTAGTCTTGGAAGTTGGTCCAGTCACCCACCCAAGTTTGTCAAGCATCCGCGCATGCCCGACGTGCCGCGTTGGTCCCAACTTCACCGATGATCATTTCCGCAACACCGGAATCGCCTGGCGCGACACTCAGCTGCTCGACCAAGGGCGATTTGCAGTGAGCGGCAAGAAAGAGGATCCTGCTTTTCTTGGGCCATGAGCTCTTGGGCTGGTTTGACAGTGGAGGTAGGAATTCCTACAATAGATGTATGAAAAGCACTGTTTCTGAGAAAGGCCAGGTGACGATTCCTAAGCTTCTGCGCGAGCGACTCGGAATCCAGCCGGGCCAAGTCCTGGAGTTTCGTGAGGAACGGGGACGGCTGATCGCCAGCAAGGTGACGCCGGAAGATCCTTTAGAGAGTGTTTATGGAATTCTCAACTTGAGCGGCTCCACGGACGAAATCATCGCTTCCCTTCGTGGCGATGTAGATTCTCTATGATTACAGCTGTTGACAGTAACGTCTTACTGGACGTGTTTGGCGCAGACACTACATTTGGGGAGAGATCCAAGAACGCAATTCGCACTTGCTTGAGTGAAGGCTCACTTATGGCCTGTGAAGTGGTGTGGGCTGAGGTTGCGGGTTTTTTCCCATCTTCCGAGGCGGCACGGGAGGCAATGCAGCGTCTTGAAGTCACCTTCACTGCCCTCACACTCGAATCCGCCCTCCTGGCGAGCTCCGCCTGGAAAAGCTATCGCGAGCGCGGAGGGCAAAAAAAGCGCGTCGTTGCCGATTTTCTCATCGGTGCTCACGCCCTCTCCCAGTCGGACCGTTTACTAACCAGGGATCGGGGCTTTTATCGCACCTATTTTTCGGAACTGCAGGTATTCGATCCCACCGAGACTAAAGAAGGCTAACCTCAACGGAAAATCTGGAGGATCTCCTTTCGCATCTTGATCCGCAAGGTCGAAATTGGAAAAGATGCAGCGTCCGTTCTCAGAACGGACAAGAAAATCCACGAGTAGGCTTCTGGGTAGCCGCTCTCAGAGCGGCCGCTACAACTTCGTAGTCCGGGCTCAGCGGAAGAATTTTTTGAGGTCCTCCATGTTGTCGGTGAGCGGGCAGTTGGGCAGGCTTCGAAGGAAGAATTGGCCGTAGCTTCGAGTGCGAAGACGGCTGTCAAAAACGGCCAGAATCCCCCGGTCTTGACGGGAGCGGATCAGCCTTCCCAACCCCTGTTTCAGAGTGATAATGGCTTCGGGCACGCTGTAGCGCAAAAAGGAATTCCTTCCCTCTTTCTCCAGGCGGTTGATACGAGCGGCCACCAAAGGCTCGGTTGGAACCAGAAAGGGGAGCTTGTCAATAATCACCACTCGAAGAGCCTCGCCTTGAACGTCCACTCCCTGCCAAAAACTGGAAGTCGCGCAGAGCACGGCATGGGGCGTCTCCTTGAAGACCTGCAGAAGCCGATTCTTGGGCATTTCTCCCTGCCGAAACAGTGGGAAAGAAACCCTTTCCGAAAGCGCTTTATAGACCCGGTCCATCTGTGCGAAGCTGGTGAAAAGCAAAAAGGCATGTCCCTGGGTGATGTTGAGAATTTCTTCAATTTCACGCAGGGCGCGAGGAAGATAGTGCGCTGAGCGCGGCTCCGGAAAAGATCGGGGGATATAGAGAATACTTTGCTCTGAATAGTCAAACTCGCCGGCTAAGATGATTTCTCTGGGTTCTGGAATCCCTAATCTTTCCTTGAAATATTCGAAATTGTTATCCGTGGCGAGAGTGGCCGAGGTGAAGATGGTGGTATCGGCGCGCGAAAAAAGCTTCTCCTGGAGGATCGGAGCAATGTCAATCGGGGTGACATGCAAGAAGACGCCTCGAGCCCGCTTCTCAAACCAGTAAACATTGTCGGAATCCTGCAGGTTGAAGACTTCCTTCAGTGTAGCCAGCACCTGCTCCAAGCGGCGCACCAGTGGATCAGCTTCGGCCGATCGTGTCTGCCGCTCCAAACTGTGGTAAAGCGTCAGCAGAGAGCTCTCGAACCGTTGGAATTGTTCCAGGACTTCTGTCCTCAGGTCCACCACAGATCCATTCGGGCGCCGGTAAAAGCTGAGCGAATCACGCTTCTCCAAGCCAGGAAACGAATTAAAAAAGGCGGCTGAACGATCTTGAACTTCGTCAATCCGGCGTGCGAATTCCGACGAGTCAAAGAACACCTTTCGAAAATCACGGCAAAACTCTTCGATCTGATAGCTGCTGATCTGCTTGCCAAAGTGATTGGCTGCAATGTCCTCAACTTCATGTGCCTCGTCAAGAATGAGGACTGAAAAATCGGGCAGCACGCGGCCAATCTCATCACTTTCCAGCGCCAGGTTTGCAAAAAACAGCGCGTGGTTCACGACGATCAGATCTGATTGCAGGGCTCTTTGGCGCATGCGGGTCACGTAACACTGATTAAAATACGAACACTTTTGGCCCGTGCAGGTCTCGCTTCGGGCATCCAGGCGCCTCCAGAGCAAACTGTCATCCCCAACCCAGTGCAATTCGGAGCGATCACCCGTCTCGGTCTTTTCAACCCACTCCGAGAGCGCTTTCCGTTCTCCCTGAGCTCCCTCAAAGACCTCTTCTTGCCGACTCTGCTCGTGGAATTTCCACAAACAAAGATAGTTTTGTCTGCCCTTCATGTAAGTCACAGCCAAATCGGGAAAGAGATATTCCCGGATGAAAGGGATATCCTTGAAAAAGAGTTGGTCCTGAAGATTCTTGGTGGCTGTTGAAACAATGACGCGCTTCTGGCTGAAGAGAGCAGGAATCAGGTAGGCGAGAGTTTTACCCGTACCGGTGCCCGCTTCCACACACAGAGGATACTCATTTTGGATGGCATCCAGGACGGTCTCCGCCATCACCCGTTGGGAGGATCGATACTCATAATTGGAAAGCTGGCGTTGCAGGATGCCGCCAGGTGCGAAGATCTCGTCGAGAGTGATTCCCTCTTTGGTGGAGCTTTTAACCGACACTGAATTCTGCTGTGGCCAGGCGCTGCGCATAAAGAGGAAAACGGTCCGTTAAAGCTTTGACTTCGTCTCTAACCTCTCGTTGAACCTCTTCGCTCTCGATGTTCTTGAGCACCCGTCCAATCAATTCCCCGATCTGGCGCATCTCTTCCTCTTTCATATTGCGAGTGGTCACGGCCGGAGTGCCCACCCGAATCCCACTAGTCACAAGAGGAGGATGGGTATCAAACGGAATGGCGTTCTTGTTGACGGTGATAGCGGCCCTTTCGAGGGCCTCTTCGGCTTGCTTTCCGGTGCTCCCTTTAGAGAAGATATCCACTAGAAAAAGATGGTTGTCCGTACCGCCTGAAACAATTCGAAAGCCCTGCTTTTCGATCGCCTCAGCCAGTGCCTTGGCATTGCTGATAATCTGTTCCTGATAAGGCTTGAACTCCACTAACATTGCCTCTTGGAAGCAGACTGCTTTGGCCGCGATAATGTGAACCAGGGGTCCACCCTGGATTCCAGGCAAAACCATCTTGTCGAGGGCTTTTTTGTGCTCTTCTTTGCACAAGACCATTCCACCCCTCGGTCCTCTTAAGGTCTTATGGGTGGTGGTCGTCACGAAATCGGCATAGGGCACAGGACTTGGATGCAGACCAGTAGCCACCATTCCTGCAATGTGAGCGATATCCGCCATCAAATAGGCTCCAACTTTCCTGGCGATGTCCGATAGACGGTCGAAGTGGATCACACGGCTGTAAGCGCTAGCGCCACAGACAATCATTTGGGGTTTTTCCCGCTCGGCCACTTCGGCCACTGCATCGTAGTCGATGTGCTCTGTCACGCGGTCCACGCCGTAGGCCGCCACCTTGTAGAGTTTTCCCGAAAAATTCAAAGGGTGGCCATGAGTCAGGTGTCCTCCGTGAGCCAGATTCATCCCCAGGATTTTGTCTCCTGGCTCCAAAACGGCCATGTAGACGGCCATATTCGCCTGGCTCCCGGAATGGGGCTGCACGTTGGCGTGCTCGGCACGGAAAAGTTTCTTAGCACGCTCAATAGCCAGGCTCTCCACGACGTCGACGTGTTGACATCCTCCGTAGTAACGACGGCCTGGATAACCTTCGGCATATTTGTTCGTAAAAACCGAGCCCATCGCCTCCAGAACGGCCTCGCTCACGAAGTTTTCTGAAGCGATCAGCTCCAGCGTTTCCGACTGGCGTCGGGTCTCCATGAGGATGGCTTCAGCGATTTCAGGGTCGAGCTCCGGTAACGGTTTATTCATCTCTCCTCCAACAACTCCTTGACCCTTCAAAAGCGGCGTGATCCCAGGCGATCGAGATCTCCATTAGGTACCCGTCTCTCGGTAGCTGCCAGCATGGTAGCTTACTTGACTCAATCGGGTCAAACGGATAAAAGTAGCCTCCCTATGCGCTGGTCCAAACTCTTTATTCCTACACTGAGAGAGGTCCCCGCGGAGGCGGAAGCTCCCTCACATCAGCTTCTTGTGCGCTCTGGCTTCATCCGCCAATTGAGTGCAGGAATCTACTCTTACCTGCCAATGGCCCGGCGCACTTTGCTCAAGATCGAGCACATCATACGAGAGGAGATGGATCGAATCGGAGCCC
>JALLOM010000055.1 GCA_027717865.1 Acidobacteria bacterium AH-259-O06
GAGGCGCTGTTCCTGGCACTGGCCCTCTGGCTTTTTGCAATAGTGGCGGTGATCTATGGGACAAAGGAGTGGTTTCCTCCACTGGCCTCCCGGCATGGGTCAGGAATTGACCTGATGCTCAATTACCTGCTCGTCACGGTGGGCGCCCTGTTTTTGGTGGGTCACCTGGTGCTCGGCTACTTCGTCTGGCGGTTCAGCAGGCAGGATCGGGTGACCTCTCGAACCCCCGGGGCCAAGGCTGAGCGAGTCTGGTCACTCATCCCTGTGGTGGTGATGACACTGGTCGCCGAGGGAGGTGTCTTGGTGCTGGGGCTGCCTGTCTGGGGAGAATTTTACGCCACAGAAGCCCCGGCTGAGGCGGTGACAGTAGAGGTGACTGCCGAGCAGTTTGCTTGGAATGTGCGCTACCCGGGGAAAGATGGACTTTTCGGTCGCACTGATCCACATCTTATGAGCCTCAATAATCCCCTGGGAATTGACGAAAATGACCCAGCCATAAGAGACGACATCGTCATCCTGGGTGAAATCTATGTGCCGGTCAATCGACCTGTCCGCATTCGATTACGGTCCAAGGACGTCTTGCACGGCTTTTTTCTTCCAAACCTTCGGGTCAAACAAGACGCGGTTCCAGGCATGACGATAGATTTTTGGTTTACCCCCACAAAGGTTGGTGACTACGAAATCGCCTGCGCTGAACTTTGTGGCTTCGCTCATTTCCAAATGCGTGGCCTTCTTCACGTGGTTTCAGAAAACGAATTCGAACAATGGCTGGAGGAGGAACCGCCCGTTTCGGCCTTCTTCTGAGCCCGGCACGAAAGCACGAAAACACGAAAGCAGGACAAGGAGATCTAAATAATGGCATCAACAGTGCAGCAAGAGCCGGTTACACACCGGAAACAAGGCTTCATTCGTCGATACATTTTTAGTACAGACCACAAGATCATAGGCATTCAATACTTTCTAACCGGCATGGTGATGGCGGTGATTGCCGGCTTTTTGGCCATGCTGATTCGCCTGCAGCTGGCTTGGCCCGGAGAGAAGTGGGAGTTTTTGGGTGCTCTTTTTCCGGCCGGCATGGAAGACGGGATCATGAAGCCCGAGTTTTACCTCTCGCTGGTGACCATGCACGGCACATTGATGGTGTTCTTCGTCGTCTCTTTCGCTCTGGTCAGTGGCTTTGGCAATTATTTGATTCCTTTACAGATCGGCGCTCGGGACATGGCTTTTCCCTTTTTGAACATGCTGTCGTACTGGGTTGTAGTGCCGGCCTGCATCATCATGCTGGTCTCGTTTTTGGTGGAGGGGGGTGCGGCGGCATCGGGCTGGACGGCCTATCCACCGCTCAGTGCCGTCAAGGAGGCGATTCCCGGCTCCCAATGGGGTCAGACGCTTTGGCTGTTGGCAATGGCTCTATTCATCGTCTCCTTTACTATGGGAGGACTCAACTTCGTCACTACTGTGCTCAATCTGAGGGCTGCAGGGATGTCGATGAGGCGCCTGCCTCTGATGGTGTGGACGCTCTTTATCGCGGCCGTTCTCGGACTACTGGCTTTTCCCGCTCTGACGGCGGCAGCTGTCATGCTGCTTTTCGACCGTCACTTCGACACCAGCTTCTTCTTGCCGTCGGGGCTCTTTTTTGGCAACAAGTTGCTCCCTAATGAGGGTGGGACTCCGTTGCTTTGGCAGCACCTCTTCTGGTTTCTTGGGCACCCGGAAGTGTACGTTTTGGTTTTGCCTGCCTTGGGGGCAGCATTCGACATTTTACCCTGCTTTACTCGAAAGCCGATTTTCGGCTATCGAATCACCATCTACTCGTTATACGCCATCGGCTTTCTGAGCATGATCGTTTGGGGTCACCATATGTTTGTGAGCGGCATGAACCCCTACGTGGGAGAGTTCTTCTCTATAGGCACTATGGCAATCACTGTTCCATTCGCCGTCGTGGGGGTGAATTTGATTGCCAGCCTTTGGGGAGGAGCCATTCGTTTGACCAGCCCCATGCTCTTTGCCGTGGGGGTGATCGCATTGGTTGGAACCGGCGGCCTGGGCGGTATTTTCCTGGGCAATCCAACAGCCGACATTCAACTGCACGACACCTATTTCGTGGTGGGACACTTCCACTTCATGATTGGGGGGGTCACCCTCTTCGGCATTTTTGCGGGAACCTACTACTGGTTTCCCAAGATGTTTGGACGGCTGATGAACGAGAAGCTGGGCAAGCTTCACTTCTGGCTGACCCTGCTGCCCTTCTACGCTGTTTTCTTCGGTCAGCACTTCCAGGGTCTGGGCGGAACGCCTCGGCGCTACTACTCTTTTACCAAGTTTACCTTCCTGGAGAGCTTGCAAGGCCTCAATCTGTTCATCAGCATTAGCGCCTTTGTTCTCGGCGCAGCACAGCTCATCTTTCTGCTGAACTTCTTTTGGAGCCTGATCAAAGGAGCGAAGGCGGGAGACAATCCTTGGAGAGCCACCACGCTGGAGTGGGCAGTGCCGTCGCCACCTCCCCATGGCAACTGGGGTGAGAAGCTCCCCGTAGTCTATCGATGGCCCTACGAATACAGCCTGGAGGGCGCACCCGAGGACTACACTCCTCAGACCGTTTCTCCAGAAGAGGGGCAGGTGACGACGTAGCCCAAAGAAGGGAATGGAAACATGCGAGAGCGAGCCACGGCCCGAATAGAAGCTTTTCCTACCGTCATGACTTTCCCCCATGCCGACGATGTCAGTGTGCCAGGAAAGGAGGAAAACCTAGCGGGGGGTGCTCTCATCCGGAGTACTTCACAGCTGGGACTGTGGATTTTCCTGGCAACGGTGACCATGCTTTTTGCCGCTTTCACCAGTGCTTATCTGGTGCGCAAATCAGGCTCCGATTGGCAGCCCGTTTCCTTGCCGGCCATTCTTTGGTTCAACACGGCCTTGCTGCTTTGCAGCAGCGTCACCATGGAGCTCGGACGAGCACGAGGAAAAAGATTGCAAACGCGGGGCCTGAGGAGTTGGCTTCTGGCCAGCACCTTACTGGGGCTCGGTTTTCTGCTGGGGCAACTATTGGCCTGGAGGCAGTTGGCGGCGCAAGGCGTCTTTCTCCCAAGCAGCCCCCACAGTTCCTTCTTTTATATTCTGACGGGGCTTCACGGATTCCACCTTCTCGCCGGGCTCCTGCTGCTGCTTTACCTGCTCTTCCGCGTCCGACCAGGAGGAAATCCAGGCAATAGGCTCGCTCAGCGCGACTTGACCAACTTATGTGCCACCTATTGGCACTTCCTAGGTGGTCTGTGGCTTTATCTCTTTGTGATGCTGTCTATTGGGTGATTAAAGAGCAGAAAGGAAACAGGTCATGCTCAAGGCGACACACGATGTAACTCAATCAAGCTGGGGCGGAGGTATTTCCCCCTTTGCCGTAGGCTGGAACAAATTGATGATGTGGTTGTTCATCATCACCGATGGGCTTCTTTTTGCTGGTTTCCTGGCATCATACGGCTTCGCGCGGCTCTCCAGTTCACAATGGCCCGACCAGCTGGAGGTCTTCCACCTATGGTTCATTGCTCTGATGACCTTTATTCTGATTTCCAGCAGCGCCACCATGGCCACGGCTGTCCGTGGAGCCGAGCGAGGCCACCGAGCCACCGTTTTGCGGTTCTTGTTGCTGACCATTGTAGGGGGACTCGTCTTTTTGGGGATGCAGGCTTACGAGTGGACGACTCTCATCCGGGAGGGAGCCAGGCTTTACAGCAATCCCTGGGGTGTCCCTCAATTTACCGGCTATTTCTTTCTCACCACCGGGTTTCACGGAAGCCATGTGTTCACGGGAGTGCTGATTCTCTCCATCACCGCCGTGCGCTGGAAAAAGGGACTCTCTTCGGCTGAAGGGGTGGAACTGACCGGGCTCTACTGGCATTTTGTGGATTTGGTTTGGGTTTTTATTTTTACGCTCTTTTATCTGATCTAAGAGGGGAATTACAGCCATGTCAAAAAACCTCCCCACCGCCGGCTACGCACTCTACTGGCGAATCTGGTTTTTGCTTCTCATCCTCACTGTCATAATGGTTTTTGTCGATCAGGTCTCTCTGCCCCGTCTTGCGTTGGTCTGGATCTTGGTCCTGGCCATGTTGATGAAGGCCTCACTGATCGCCGGATACTTCATGCACCTTCGATTCGAAAAGCTAACGCTCGCGGTCATAGTCGGTGTGGGGATCCTGGCCACCGCGGCTGCTCTGTTTCTTTTGATTGCCCCCGACGGGATACGGATTCTCAAATTGTCCTCAGGTTGATGCCGGCCCAGGTAAGCTTTAAACATTTGGGAGAAGTCGTGCCATGAATTGGCGAAAAATGATTGCTGTTGCGGCAGCTCTACTGGTAATTCTGCTGTGTTTTCCTGAAACTACTTCCGCTCAGTGTCCCATGTGCCGAACAGCACTGATAAACTCGCCTGAAGGGCAGGAGATGGCCACGGGGTTCAACTATGGCATCCTTTTCTTGCTCGGCACTCCTTTTCTGGTCGTTGGCACCATCGCCTTATTGATTTTTCAGGCTCACCGGAGGTACCGCCCTTCCTCCGGCTGATTAGACACGGCGTGATCCAACACCGTTTTGCGCTCAGTTTCACAGGAGCGAGCGGGCTAGTGCCTACATTCATTCGATCACGCGCACAATCGTCGCCGTGAGGAAAGTCACCAGAAAACCTAGAGCCAGTGGCATCAGTGCACCCATGGCCGTCCAACGTCCACTGCGGGTCTCCTTCCAGATTGTCAGAATGGTGGTGGCGCACGGGTTGTGCAAGAGCGAGAAAAGCATCAGGTTGACCGCCGTCAGCAGGGTCCATCCGTGCTGCTCGATGAGCAGCGACCGCAGGATGCCAAACGAGGGTGGCTCGCTCATCATCCCCACACCCATATAGATCATGAGCATTGTGGGCACCACGATTTCATTGGCCGGGATAGCGATCACGAAAGTGAGCAGGATTACACCGTCCAGTCCCATGGCGTTCCCCAGAGGGCTCAGAAAATGGGCAATGTGTTGGGCGAGACTAGAGTTGCCCACAGAGAGGTTGGCCAGAATCCAGATCACCGCTCCGGCAGGTGCAGCCATCATCATGGCCCGCAGCAGGACGAAGATGGTGCGGTCGATCAGTGAGGTGTACAGGATGCGCAGTAGGCTGGGGCGGCGGTAGGGTGGCAGTTCCAGGGTGAAGGCCGAAGCCTCACCTCGCAGGACGGTTCGCGACAGCGCCCAGGAGACCAGAAAGGTAAAGCCGACGCCCAGGAGCACTACCGCAACCACCGTCCCAGCCGCGGCCACTGAAGCGAATACAGGCGGCAAAGCGGCGGCAACAAAGACAGTGGCCAGCATGATCAGGGTTGGGAAGCGGCCGTTACAGGGCACAAAGGTGTTGGTTAAGATCGCGATCAAGCGCTCACGAGGTGAGTTTATGATCCTGCAGGCGATGACACCAGCAGCGTTGCAGCCGAAGCCCATTGCCATGGTAAGAGCCTGTTTGCCGTCGGCTCCCGCCTTCCTGAAAAGCCAGTCAAGGTTAAAGGCCACCCGAGGCAGATACCCCAGATCCTCAAGGATCGTGAACAGGGGAAAGAAAATCGCCATAGGGGGCAGCATGACGCTCACCACCCAGGCCAGTCCCCGGTAAACACCGTGCCAGAGGAAGCCCGTGATCCACCCCGGAACACCCCAGGCATTAAACAGGGCGTCAGCCTGAGCCTCGAACCAAAATAAGGCTCTGGCCAGCATTTCAGAGGGATAATTTGCCCCAACAATAGTCACCCAGAACACCACTGAAAGAAGCAGCAGCATCAAGGGCAGGCCAAAGAGTGGAGAGGTGACCACACGATCGATCCGCTGATCCAAATCCCAGTGTCGGTCGCCGCGAACCTGGACCACTCGGCGCGCGATGCGCTCGGCTTCCGAGTAGAATGACTCGACTATCTGATCACCGAAACGGTCTCCAAGCCTGTACCGCAGCGTTTCGGCCCGGTCTAAAACGTCTTGGGGAGCTACAACGCCTACCCGGCTGTTCACTGCGCTCCCTCCAAGGCGATCTTGGGGCTGGGCTGGCGTGACGGTGCCCTCCGGGGCGTCACTTGACGGGTGAGTTCCCCGGAAAGGAGCGCTTGGCGCACCCGGTGGTCTCCTTCCAGCAACCGGTAGGCCACCCAGCGGGCATTGGGCAAGCCGGGCGCCAGCCGTTCAACCAGCGACACCAGCTCTTCCACCGCATCTGCAACCTGGGGCGGCAGAGGTGGATGGCGAGGAGCAGTTTGGATCTCTTCCTGGACGACCCCGGCTACGGCACTTATCAGGTCGTAGACACCCTCGCGGGTGCGAGCGACGGTGGGAACCGCAGGGACTCCCAGGTGACGGGACAAACTGCGTACGTCGACCTCAAGTCCTTTGCGCCTGGCTTCGTCCATCAAATTGACGCACACCACAGCCTTGTCAGTGATCTCCAAAACCTGAAACACCAGGTTCAAATTGCGTTCCAAGGCGGTCGCATCGACGACCACGATCGTACAGTCCGGCCGAGCAAACAAAATAAAGTCACGAGCGATCTCCTCCTCCTGGGAGGTGGAGAGCAGGGAGTATGTTCCAGGAAGGTCGACCAGTTTGTAGCGGACACCCTTTAAGATAAAGCCGCCCTCGGCGCGTGTCACCGTTTTTCCGGGCCAATTGCCCGTGTGTTGCTTCAAGCCGGTCAGCGCATTGAAAAGGCTCGACTTGCCAGTGTTCGGGTTCCCGGCCAGAGTCACCAGTCGATCGTATTTCTCCAGATTGATACCCATGTGGGTAAGCTGGTTGTGAACCGGGCAGGATTTGCAGCTTGTCATTATGGGTTACGGTAAGGTCTCTACCCAGATCTGTCGGGCTTGCTCTTTCCGCAAAGCGATGAGGGTGCCCCTCACACGGTAGGCTCGTGGATCTGCAAAGACGTTATTGAGTTCTCCCTGCACCCGCGCTCCAGGAGTCAAGCCCAGGTCAAGGAGTCGCCGGCGGATGAGACCGCGACAGCTGGGATCTAGCGCCACTACCCGCGCTTCTCGTCCATTCTTGAGTTCTGCCAGTTGTACCATGTTCCCGTTCCGCGCCCGTCCCAAAAATCGGGCTGGCTGCTCTGAGCCACGGCCTTAATGCTAGCTAAATTATAATTTAGTCTGATCTAAATGTCAAGCGGGGTGAGCTCGATCTTCTCCAGCTGGGCTTGATCTCAAAGTCAATAGGATTTACGCTTGATTCCTGTTTGGAATCCATCGGGTGAGGGCATAACCTGTGGCAAAAAACTCTGAGCAAAGGGAGGAGGCACTGCGACGCAGTGAAGCCGAGATCCGAGCTATATTGGACACTGTTGTAGACGGAATTATTACCATCGACCACGAGGGAACCATTCAATCATTCAACCCAGCCGCCGCACGGATCTTCGGCTATTCACGCGACGAGGCGATTGGCCAAAACGTGGCGATTCTCATGCCCGAGCCAGATCGCTCTCAGCATAATGAGTACGTTGCCAACTACTTGCGCACTGGCGAGGCAAAGATCATTGGCATTGGCCGTGAAGTGGTCGGTCGACGCAAAGATGGGACGACATTTCCCTTATATATTGCCATAGGTGAAGTGCATCTGGGAGACCAGGTCAGGTTTACTGGAATCGTGCGCGATTTGACCGATTTCAAGAGGATGCAGGAAGAAGTTTTGCACGCCCAGAGCCTTGCTGCCATCGGCGAAATGGCAGCTTCGATCGCTCACGAGATCAAGAATCCTCTGGCCGGCATCAGCGGTGCAATTGAGGTACTCGAAGAGACAATGGCAACCGGCGACCCACGCCGTGAAGTCATGGAAGAGATCCTTGGCCAGGTCCGCCGCCTGGACCTGACTCTTCGGCAGTTGCTCATGCTGTCTAAACCCTGGAAACCCGAAACGCAGCTGTGTGATCTTAGAAATCTGATCAAGCGTGTCAGCACCTCCGCAAAGGAGCAGGAGACTTTTGCGCAGGTCCGATTTCTATTCAAAGGAAAGAACTCTGTGGTTGCCCCAATAGATCCTTCACTTTTCGAGCAGGTGCTTTGGAATCTGTTTCACAACGCTGCTGAAGCCATGCCAGACGGTGGTGAGATACACTGCACTTTCGGCCAGAAGTCTGGTTTTGCGACTGTAAGAGTGGCTGACACTGGTTCTGGCATCTCGCCGAAGGCGCAGAAACGGCTCTTTCGCCCCTTCTTTACTACGAAAACTCGGGGCACGGGGCTCGGGCTTGCTATCTGCAAGAAGATCGTGGAGGCTCACGGCGGATCGATTAGCATCTCCAGTGAAGTTGGTCAGGGAACCCAAGTGACACTCAGCTTTCCAAACTCTGGCAACGCTTCCGGGATGAACTTGGGATAGCCTTGCCCGAATCATCTGTTTCTATTCCTTGACCCAAGCAGATATCCCAATGCGAAAACAGCCACAATGCCGATCACATGGATGAAGATCAGAGCCGAAGAAGACATGTTAATTCCCTTCCTATTTTTAGAGATTCGCAACGCTTGTGTCACGATTTTTTGTTCCTGGACACCTTGCGAACATGATTTAAAGGGGTGGATTTCAATTACTTGCATGGGGCAAGATCCTCAAATGGGTTATTTCACCCACAATCTCGAGAGGAGACTTTTTTCTTTGAGCCAAACTGGACACGAGTTTCCAAGTCGATCAGCGAGTGGCCAAGATCTTGCTAGAGTCTGAATGCAGTTAAAATGGTTTGAAATCTTCACCCGTGCGATTTTAAAACCGTCTCTATAGTTGAGTGCTGGTAAACTAATCGAGTGAATGGAAGGGAGCTTGAAGTGAGAACGGAGTCCAAAGCGGGAGCGGCCTTTGTTTTGGGGCCCCCAAGTGAGAGACGGCATGAGAGGTAAAACGGTTCTCGTTGTGGATGATGAAAACCTGGTGCGCTGGTCAATCCGGCAAAAGCTACAGTCGGCTGGATACCAAGTTTTGGAAGCCGGTAACGCCGCCAGTGCCATAACCCTTTTCAAGGAAAACATGCCGGATCTGGTCACTCTCGATGTTCGCCTTCCTGATACCAACGGGCTTAAGGTCCTTTTGGAAATGAAAGGCATGTCTCCAGCTACGCCAATTATCATGATCACAGCCTATGGGGCGGTTGATGATGCGGTCAAGGCTCTTCAGATCGGGGCCTACGATTACCTGGAAAAACCGATAAACTTCGAGCGGCTTTTGCACTCGCTGGGTAACGCTTTTGAGACGAGCGAGCTGCGCACTGAGGTAGAGCGGAGCAAACAAGAACAGGAGGACACCTACTCGGTCGATCGCATTATTGGTAAGTCCAAGGTCATTCAGGAGGTGAAGGCTCTCGTCTGTAAGGTGGCCGACAGTGAGGCCAATACCATTCTGATCCAGGGAGAAAGTGGGACAGGAAAAGACTTGGTCGCTAAGGCATTGCATTATCAGAGTCGGCGCCGCCGTCAACCCTTCATGGTTCTCAATTGTGCAGCCATACCCGAGCAGCTGTTGGAGAATGAGCTGTTCGGACATGAGCGAGGAGCTTTCACGGATGCCAAGACCATGAAAAAGGGCTTGTTTGAGTTGGCCGACGGAGGTGCGGTCTTCTTTGATGAAATCAGTGAGATGCAGCTGAACTTGCAGTCTAAGCTCTTGAGGGTCTTGGAGGAGCAAACCTTCCGTAGGATTGGGGGCGTCAAGGACATTCACACAGACGTGCGGATCATTTGTGCGAGCAATAAAGATCTCGAAAAGATGGTGTCCGAAGGCCACTTTAGGGAAGACCTCTTCTACCGTCTCTCGGTGATCCCCATTACGCTGCCGCCTCTTCGCGATCGCAAGGACGACATCAGTCTTTTGGTGGATCACTTCGTTGCTGAGTACAATGCGCGCTTCAGAAAATCGATAAAGAGACCCACCTCGAAGCCAATGAAGATGCTCGAGAATTACGATTGGCCGGGTAACGTACGGGAATTAAGAAATGCCATTGAGCGGGCCATGATCTTACAAGACGAAGGGCATATCGACGAGGATTTGTTGCCGGTGCGCATCTCGGAATTCAAAGGAGAATCCACAGGTTTGGCGCCCAACGGGATAGTGCCGATCCCCTCACAGGGAATCAACCTCTACGAAGTCGAAAGGGAGTTGATCCGGCAGGCCCTGATTAAGGCAGGGGGAAATCAGACACAAGCCTCGCGCTTACTTTCCATCACTCGAGATACCCTACGCTATAAGATGAAGAAATACGGACTGCGCAGATACCGAAAGGGGGCTTCGTTGTCCACTTCAGGACAGTACCTTGTTGAGAAAAGGTAGTGCTTTGTTTAATGAGTCTGATTAGCCCTTTGCCGGTCGAGCGAGTCCTGCTGACCAAAGATGAACCAACTTATATTGACGACACTCTTTGCTGCCTTGTTGACCGATCTGGCCACGGGATTAGGTGCCTTACCGTTCATCTTTGTCCGCGATCTCTCGCCTCGCTGGCAGGGTCGCTTTTCGGCTCTGGCCGGGGGAATGATGCTTTCCGCCTCAGTTTTCAGCTTGTCCGGCGAAGCCCTGCGAAGAGGCTCACCTTGGGAACTGGCTTTGGGGATGTTGCTTGGAGCACTATTCCTTTCGGCCACGGCCAGGTTACTGGAGGGACGTCATTGGAAGATTTCAGGCTTGAGTCGGGAACACTCTCGTAAGGCAATCTTGGTACTGGTGGCCATGTCGATTCACAGCTTTCCAGAAGGTGTGGCCATCGGCGTCGCTTATGGGACACGCGAATTGGATTTTGGCCTGCTGGTTGCTCTGGCAATCGCCGTGCATAACATCCCGGAAGGTATAGCAATCTCTCTACCGCTGCGAGCGAAAGGAGCTTCAGTGGCCCACTGTATATTCTATGCAGTGCTTTCGAGCTTTCCACAGCCTGTGGCTGCACTCCCGGCCGTCATTGCCGTTTCCACTTTCCAAAAACTTCTTCCAGCCGGACTCGGCTTCGCGGCAGGCGCCATGATTTTTCTGGTAATCGCCGAATTGTTGCCGGAGAGTTTGGAAGAAGCGGGTCCCAAGGAAACGGCCTGGTGGCTCATTATCGGAACAGTACTAATGCTCCTGCTCGCGGTGCGACCATCAGCTGACATATGAGGTGGCGTTTCTCGCAGGAAATCTCTGGAAATCTCTGTGATCACTATGCGCCCGAGTAGCTATCTCCGCCAGACCCTTCATCGCATCGACAGTAGAGGCTACAAAGCCTACAAAGATATCAAGCCCGAATTATCGCAATTGCAGACGTTCTTGAGTCACTTACCGCTCGAGATCGGCCCTATAGAAGCCCAGTGGATCTCTCACAAGCAATGGAAATCTTGCGCCACATGAAAGAGAACAATCACATCGACCCAGATCTCTACTATCTGTTGGTCGATACGGGCCTTTATAAGGAATACGCCGAGAAAATACTGGGCATTGGAGGCCTCTAGCCCTGGGCAAGTGCCTCGATCTTGCAACTATTTTTGAGCGTACACTTCGGCAGCGAGCACTTGCGCATTCTTTGTGCGCGCATTGCGGGTGGTTCGCATAATCGTGGCCTTGAGAAACCCAACCGTCCGGAATTCTTCTAAGAAGGCTCCGCCCTCTTTAGCCCCAGCGATTCAGGCAAACCAATCTGCTTCACTTTCCCGGGTCTCAGCTGGAAGAGCTTCGCGCAAGATAAGTTCAGCAGCGTAAAGGACACCGCCACCGCGGACCACTCGTC
This sequence comes from Acidobacteria bacterium AH-259-O06, assembly GCA_027717865.1. Lineage (GTDB taxonomy): Bacteria > Acidobacteriota > UBA6911 > RPQK01 > JADFOI01 > JALLOL01. Next base: position 11,741 of record JALLOM010000055.1, read on the forward strand.
CAAGTTCACGAAAAATCGCATCTCTTTTTAGATTCAGGTTGAAGATGCCGTTAACCAGGGCTACATCGATCAAGCCATCTTTAATCGGCAGAGCCTCGGCACCCGCCTGGCAGAGTTCCATGTTCTTGATCCCCAACTCCAAAGCGGCTCGCCCTGCACGTGCCAGCATGGCAGTACTGAAATCGACACCGATGACCCTCCCGGTAGGACCTACTCGTCTGGCAGCGATCAAAGAATCGAGGCCTGCTCCACATCCCAGATCCAGGACCGTGGCGCCTACCGGAATATTCGCGAAGATCGAGACATTCGAGACACCCGAAAATGCCTCTGTGGCAACGGATGGCAAGGGAGCAAACAACTCCAGTGGGTAGCCTAGAGTTTTTGCGAAATGCTGTCCCACCGGAAACGGGTGTTCGCCCCGGGGTTCTTCTGCTGCTGCAGAATAAGCTTTCCGAACGCTCTTGCGCAATTGTTCGGTCAGTCGAGACTGCTGTGGTGCTTGGGTTCGTACAGACAAAACGGTTCTTCCTCCAGATAATCTCCGGTCATCGCAAAGGCGCGTGCCCGCGAGCCGCCGCAAATGCGGCGAAACTCGCAGATGCCACATTTGCCTTTTAACAGGTCGGGAGTTCGCAGTTCACGGAAGATCGGGTGGAATCGGTAGACTTGTGCGATTGAGTCGCGCCGCACATTACCACAGCTGACCGGCAGAAAACCACTGGGATAAATATCTCCCTGGTAGTCAATAAAGAGGTGGCCGTTTCCGGAATTGACTCCTTTAGGTGCCAAACCAATGCTCCCGCCGGGCCCAAAATCCCGTGTCATGTGAGGAGGAAGGTGATGGGACAAAGAGCCCGGCGGGCGAACAGACAAGGTCGAGTCTGCAGATTGATTATGGTGCTGAATGAGGTAACGACGGTAGTGGGGAGCTTCGGTGGCCTTGACGATAAAATCGACGCTGTGAGCAAAGCTCGCCAGTTTGGCAAAGAGGATCTCAAACTGCTGGGCAGTCATCTGGCCAAGTTGGCTGCCCCGGCCCATGGGCACCAGAAAGAAAACTTCCCAGAAGACGACTTCCAGTTGGCGAACCAATTCAGCCATGGCTTCGAAATGTTCCCAATTGTAAGCGCTGAAGGTCGTGTTGATTTGGAGAGGAAGCTCGACTTCTCCGGCGTATCGAGCTCCTTGCAGGGTGATGTTGAAGGCTCCCGGCACGCCGCGAAAGGTATCGTGAATCTCAGCAGTGGGCCCGTCCAGGCTCAGGGCCATCTGAGCCAAACCAGCATCCTTGAGTCGCTTTACCAGGCTGCGGGTAAGTAAAGGCGTTGCCGCAGGTATGGTGGCCATGCGCATTCCCAGCCGGCTTCCGTGGCAGACCAGGTGGCAGAGGTCGCTTCGCTTGGCGGGGTCACCGCCCGATAGCACACAGATCGGGGTTCCCATGGCAGCTAAGTCCTCCAGGAGCCTGAAGCCCTCCCGAGTCGCCAGCTCTCCCGGGAGGGGATTAGAAATAGCTTCGGCCCGACAGTGGCGGCAAGCTAGGTTACATGCACGGGTCGTTTCCCAGATGGCTACAAAGGGAGTCTGATCAAAGTCGATCAAGGATGGATGCATTGAGGGCGTATTGAGGTCGATTCTTGAATGCACAGTCACTCCCTTCTCTCAGTAAAGCAAAATCCGGACCAGAATCGAAAAGTCAGATAGAAGGGGCTCCACGAGCACCAATAAAGGGCGGAAATAGGAAAATCACCTACGGGAGAGGAATGCAAAAAGTCACCTTTTGGGACACCTCAGTTGGGAGAAATGACCCGTTTCAGGGTCTTTTCACCCGAAAAGTATGAGCCGTGAGTCTTGGGCCTTGAGCCCAAAGCTACTGGGAAAGCAATTCGCGGATGCAAGATAGCAGCTTCTCTTTCTCCACCGCCCTGGGAAGACAGCGGTCGCACTCCCGTTCCAGCCGCGTGCACCTATTATTAGAAAGGAGCAATACTGGAGAACGGCGATGAAACCAACGGAGAATTTTCTGCGCTTGCCCCAATTCATCCGGGATTGCTTCGGCGTCTACGATGACCATGAACGGCTCCGTTTGACCCGCTTCAAGGAACGTTTCTTCCAGCGAAGGGGAAAACGAGACGATATATCCCGCATCCTCCAGCCTCCACCTCAAATCTCTCAAAAGTACTTCATTGGAGCTAATGACCAGAATCCTACGCACGTCAAAACACCTTGCACGTCTCGTTCCAAATGTAAGAACATGCAGCGTAGACGGGCTAGTCGGATTCATAAATGTCTGGCCAATCCACCGCTAAGGCGCCAAGGGCGCCAAGATAACGGACAGCAGGGAGGGACAGTCTGTGTGCGGACTTGTCCCTGCCTACTGTCCGTCGCTTAGCGTTCCTTGCGTCTTGGCGGTTCATTCCCTTACAACTACCCCAAACAGCAGTGGCAACATCTGCGGACCACCAACTCAGTGGAGTCTCCCTTTTCCGCACTGCGACTGCGAACCGATGCCGCCCGGAGATTCAAGAAGGCGGCCAACGCACGGGCTGTCATATGGAAGATGCTGCTGCTCGCGGAGAAAAGATTCCGTCGCTTAAAAGCCCCTCACCTGATGAAGGATGTTTATCGGGGGACCAAATATGTCAATGAAGTTCCGGTTAACCAGGTCACGGAGGAGAAAGCCGCC
>JALLOM010000056.1 GCA_027717865.1 Acidobacteria bacterium AH-259-O06
TCAAATCCCTTAACGTGAGGAACTTCCAAACCGTCGGCCCTTTCAAAGGACACCTGGTACCCATACAGAAATGGAGAATTCTCCGTGTAACGGACGCTGAAGGTCCCGGCTGACCGAGATGGAAAAGGGTCTGGTTGCACGGGTGCCAAGACCTGGTCTAGCAGCTCATGATCGAACTTCCAGATATGGATGATGGCCCTTAATCCCCGAATGGATTGCTCACTCTGATTCCAGACTTGGCCTTGCAAGGAAAAACCCTCATAAAAGCGCTCGTAGTTCAGTCGTGTGAGTCTCAACGGAGTTGTTTGCCAACGCTTTTCGGTGGCGAAGTTGTCGAAGAAGGATATGGGAGTAAATCCGGCTACAAGAAAGCACCCAAGTGCAAGTACGGCCGAGATGAATAGGGCATGAACCGCCATGCGCAGCCGATTCGACAGAGGGACATAGCGCTCGAGTGGTTTCGCCAGGTCCTCGCCCACAATCTCACGCTCGAATCGTTTTTCGAACTCCTCTCGAAAATAATCGGCCAATCCTCGTTTTCGTGCTTTCAGCCGCAGCGCGATGAAGAACAGAATGATGATAAAAATAAGCAGGAAAGCCCAAAGTGAGTATGTTAGTGACTGGTCAAGAATCTGTAATATTTGCTCACTCATTCAGCGTAAATGTTACTCACTGGTCAGGGGACCGAACAAGGCGTTTCATCTCACTGTTTGTTATTCAGGTCTCTCCGGACCTGCTATCCGGGGTATTCTCTCTCCGAAGTCAGGTAAGTAGGTCGGGTCCCTTTCCCAAAACCCTTTTTTGGGCTCCTGCAGGGTAAAATTCTGCCCGAAAAGTAACTGTCCAAATTCAGTTAGAAGTTTTTCTTCCAAGCTGCCATTTGTCTGAATGTTTACCCAATTCTCAGTTCCCAGGAACTTGTGTTCTAAAGCCTCGATGTTTGCATGCACGGTGACCAAGGTTTCTTTTTCTTTGATGAATTCTACAAAGACTTCGTACCGGTAGCGCACGCGAATCCAGTCGCCATCGATCAGTTTAGGCCTCTCCCCGATTTTGCTGATATGACTTTCAGTCAGTGGACCTGAAATATATTCACGGAAGCTCGACAGGATAAGACCTTGTGCTCGATCTTGGCGGAGTATCTCCAAATCATTCTTGTCAAAGGTCTCACTCATTCCATTCCAGGCCGCCTCGAACGGAATATAAATTCGCAGGGGTGGTGGAATGAAGTGCCGCTTGGTCTGTCCCATTCCCCAGGCTGGAAGTCCAAAGAGGAGAACAAGAATAGGTACAAGGTGCTTCGAGCCCACCATTGTTCTAGTTTAGAACATTCCCCGCCCAAATGTCTTAAGTGGTTCGATTAACGTCGGTACTGCTCGACGGCTCGACGATGGTCTCGGTAGTGGGTAGAGAAGAAGTGACCTCCGTCATTTTTAGCAACAAAGTAAAGGTAGTTTACCGCCGCCGGGTAAAGTGCAGCATCAATAGATTCCCGTCCTGGACTGGCAATGGGACCGGGAGGTAACCCCGGGTAGAGATAGGTATTGTAAGGAGAGTCCAGGTTCAAATCGCTCTGATTAATCACGCCGTCGTATTCTTTCACCAGCTTGACCGCGTAGATGACTGTTGGATCACACTCCAGTTTAAGATTCTTGCGGAGCCGGTTATGAAAGACCGCTGAGATGAGGGGACGCTCACCTGGGATCCCCGTTTCCTTTTCAATCAGAGAACCGAGCGTAATCACTTCACGGGTTGTCAGATCCAGTTCGTGTGCGCGCTTCAACCGCTGCGGGGTCCATGCCCTGCGGAAATTGTTTACCATGGCACGAACAATTTCGTCCTCGCTCAAATCGCGCGTCACAAAGTAAGTGTCTGGAAAGAGGTACCCTTCTAGGTTCTCGGCGAGGGGATCTAAATCGGCGATCAATGCGCTGCCCTGCAGTGTTTGACTGAACTCCTCTACTGTTCCGAATCCTTGCAGGGCGAATCGTTCGGCAATCTGATCCATGGTCAACCCCTCAGGCACCGTTATTCGATGATAGTGAACCAGACCTTGCCGAAGCTTTTCGACCACAGTGCGGAGGTTGACTGCCCCCTCGAATCGATATTCTCCAGCCTTTAGGGAAACAGGTGGATGGACGAGGCGCACATACCACTCAAAGATGGTGGAAGAACGAACAATTCGGTGAGATTCCAGCGTTCTGCCGATTTGGGGAACCGTGTAGCCCGGTGATATGGAAATCATTTGATGAGAGCCCTTGTAACCTTGGTAGGGCTGGTATATCTGGATGAGCAGCCAAAGAAGGACGGTGCCCATGACCAGACTCACCAAGGCCCCTAAGAGAATCGGAATTTTTGGGCTCTTCAGTTTTTCAATCATCTCGATTCTTCTAAATACCATTGCAAAATCACTGCCGCCGAAAACTCATTTCTTTTTTTGCGTCGTTCGGCTAACGTCAAACCCGCTTCAGCCATGAGCTTCTCGGCCTCCCTTGTCGACAAACGCTCTTCGGCCCACTCCACTGGGACCTTTGTGATTTCCCTCAACTGCGTCACGAGAGGCTCGATTAGGTCAAGGATGCTGCTTCTTTCTCCTCCCAGATGCCGGGGCATGCCCACGATCAACTTCTCGATCTGATGCTGGTGAATGAGTTCACAAATTCTCTCGGTATCATCAAGCTCGTTATGTCGAACCAGTGTGGTCAGAGGTCGGACGGTGATCTTCAAGGGATCGGTGACGGCGACACCGATTGTTTTCGAACCCACATCTAAAGCCATCCATCGTCTCATAAGAGTAGCGTAAATCCACAATGTATCGCATTTTCTTGCATTGTTACTCTAAAGTTCCTAAGGTATAATCATATCCAGGCAGGAAGTCGGTGTTTAGAGGATTAGATGTTGGGTAGGGTGAAAATTCTTGTCGTTTTCCTTTCCGCACTCTTCGTGGCCTATGGTCTGGTAGGCGGAATGCTGGACAAAGTGTCGGCCAGGGACGACACTTACCGAGATCTCAGCATTTTTACGGATGTTCTCAGTAAGGTCAAAGAGGATTATGTGGAAGAGCCTGATCTAGAAAGAGCGGTTCAGGGAGCTTTGCATGGAATGATGGAAGCACTGGATCCGTATTCTAGTTTCATTGATCGGGACACCTATCGAGAGATCGAGGGGGCAAACGAGGGCTTGACAGCCTCACCGGGAGTCGTCCTCTGTAAGCGTTACGGCTATGCCTATATCGTCTCGGTTGTTCCTGGAAGTCCGGCAGAGCGTGAAGGTTTGCGGACGGGAGATCTCCTCGAGTCGATCGACGGTCGGGTGACAACTCAAATGAGTCTGTGGGAGGCAAAGAAATTACTGATTGGAAAGGAGGGGAGTTCGGTCAACGTTCGGCTGATTCGCGCGCGCAGAAGTGCTCCTTCGCAGGTGGAATTGGTTCGAAAAGATTTGCCTCTGCCGGAAGTTTCCGCACGCATTCTGGAAGATGAAATTGGTTTCCTATGGATCCCCCACTTTGGGACAGGTGTCGCGAAAGTCATCTCGTCAAAACTAAAGATGTTGCAATCTGTTGGTATGAGGGGACTGCTGGTAGATGTGCGCGGAACGGCCCTGGGCGTCTTACAGGAAGCTGTTCAGGTGAGTGATTTTTTCCTTCCCAAAGGCGAGAAGATTCTGACGGTAAGAGATCGCAATGAAACAGACAGGGAGTTTTTTTCCTTGACGGAATCGATGCTTTCAGATATTCCGATTGTTTTATTGATTGATGGGGGCACCAGCGGACCGGCGGAAGTGTTTGTCGCGGCTCTAAAGGATCACAACGTGGCTGAAACAGTGGGAAGAAAGACCAACGGTCAGGGTTCGGAGCAAGAATTCTTTCACTTGGAAGATGGTTCTGTCTTGCAGATTTCAAAGAGACTGTTTTATCGTGCCACTGGAGAGGCTATTCAGAGTCGGAGCCTAAAGGATTCGGGGATATCGCCGGATGTGCGATGTCCGAATCAAGACTTTGTGACCAACTTTTATTTCGAAAATATACCCGATGACCCGGAATCTACCCTGGGAGAGGAGTTTTACCGAAAACTCAATGAGGCCATTCGAACGGAACAATTTAAACAGGGACTGAAGCAATTGCGTAATCAGTTATTGAGAGAGGCTGCCTAACTTACCATACAATCACCATTCAATCACTAAAGGAGGAGAGATGAACAAAGGTGAATTAGTTGAAGCAATCGCGAGGGACGCGAAGCTCAGTAAGGGCCAAGCGCAGAGTGCGTTGGATGCTTTTGTGAGTAACGTACAGAGATCGCTCAAGAGGGGTGATAAGGTCACTCTTGTGGGTTTCGGGACGTTCTCAACTTCCAGCAGATCTGCGCGGACAGGGCGCAATCCTCAGACTGGAATGCCGATCAAGATTCCGGCAAAAAAGGTCGCGAAGTTTTCGGCAGGCAAGGCTCTGAAGGACTCGATTCAGTAGGTGCCGAGACAGCGCTGGACAACAACAGACAACAGACCACAGACACAACAACAGACAAACAATTTTTACTGTCGTCTGTTGTCTGTTGTGTCACTAACTGTTTTCATTGTCAGTTATAATATCAATTCGTAGGTGCGTAGCTCAGGGGAAGAGCACTTCCTTGACGCGGAAGGGGTCAGCGGTTCAATTCCGCTCGCACCTACCATTTTTATTTTTGGTTGAAGTGTAAGTGTCTGAACCGGGACGCTTAAGAGCCATCCGTAAAGATGGAACGGTTTTTGAAGTTGAAGATCGTGAGGAGGCTTTGGAAATTTTGCGCCACTCGACGTCCCATTTGATGGCGTTGGCGGTTACTGAGCTCTACCCAAGGGTACATTTAGGGATCGGGCCTCCCACTAGTCAAGGCTTTTATTACGACTTCCGGACTCCCCACCAGTTTAGCGAAGAGGACCTGGAAAAGATCGAGAAAAAAATGGAAGAGTTTAAGGGTCAAAATTTATCTTTTGAGCCTTCGATCGTCGGCAAGGAAGAGGCGCTGGAGTTTTTTCGCACAAAAGGAGAGGATCTCAAGACTGAACTGATCGAAGAGCGAGACGGACAGGTCCTCTCTTATTACAAGTTGGGGAATCTGGTGGATTTCTGCACTGGCCCCCACGTGGTTTCCACTTCCGACTTGGGCGCGTTCAAGCTGCTGTCGATCGCTGGATCCTATTGGAAGGGGGATGAACATCGTGAGCAGCTGCAGCGCATTTACGGTACCGCCTTCTTTGAGGAAGAGGAACTTCACGATCACCTTGAGAAATTAGAGGAGGCTCGCAAGCGTGACCATCGCCGGCTAGGGAAAGATCTGGGTCTTTTTTGGGTTCAAGATGAAGTCGCTCCCGGTTTGATTTTTTGGCTCCCCAAAGGAGCGAAAGTCCGAGCCGTAATGGAAGAATTTTTGCGAGGTGAGTTGGAAGCACGAGGATATCAGTTTGTCTACAGTCCTCATATCGCCAAGAGCGACCTGTGGAAAACTTCAGGACACTATGAATACTTTCGACACCACATGTACATCTTGCCGGTGGATGAGGAAGAGTACGTGCTCAAACCGATGAATTGTCCTGGGCATATTTTGATTTATAAATCCGCCAAGAGAAGTTATCGCGAGTTGCCGATACGGATTGCCGAGTTTGGAACAGTCTACCGCTACGAAAAATCGGGTACCCTCCACGGCATGCTAAGGGTCCGCGGCTTCACCCAAGATGATGCCCACATCTTTTGTCGTCCGGACCAAGTTCTGGATGAAGTCGTCGAGACTCTGGATTTGGCTGAACACATCTTAAAAAGCTTTGGCTTTGATCGCTATGAAATAACCCTGTCAGTCTGGGATCCTGCTCATCCGGAAAATTATGCAGGTAAACCGGAAGATTGGAAAAGTGCCGAAGTGGTCTTGATTCAGGCACTCGAACGTAAAGGCTGGGCATATGAACGGTGTCAAGGGGATGCGGCTTTCTATGGTCCTAAGATTGATGTGGAATTGATTGACGAGTTGGGCCGCCCTTGGCAGCTGAGCACTTTTCAGTTCGATTTCAGTCTGCCGGAGCGATTTAGAGTGGCCTATGTGGGAGCTGATTCGAAAGAGCACCTCGTGGTCATGATTCACCGGGCGCTGCTCGGTTCCCTGGAGCGCTTTATGGGAGTGTTAATCGAGCACTATGCGGGAGCCTTTCCGATTTGGCTAGCTCCAACGCAGGCGGTGGTCATTGCGGTCAGTGCAAGACATCATCAATACGCTCTTCAAGTTGAAAAGGAGCTCAAGAACCACAGCACTGGACAAATCCGCGTGGAGACGGATCTCAGGAACGAGAAGATGGGATACAAAATTCGGGAAGCGCAGTTACAAAAGGTTCCTTACATGTTGATCGTGGGCGATCGAGAAATCGAAGATCAGACGATTGCGGTCCGGAATCGCTTCAAAGGTGACCAGGGGGCCATGACCATTGAGGGTTTTGCAAACATGATACGGGACCTTATTGATAAGAAGGCGGTGAGACCGTAAGAAAGAGACCGGGAGCAAACATCCACAGAACTCGTGTGAATCATCAAATAAGATCTCGTGAGATTCGAGTAATTGACGAAGACGGGAACCAGTTGGGCATCATGGATTCTCGACAAGGAATCAGCGCGGCCCTGAAAAGCGGGTTGGATCTAGTTGAAGTTGCGCCAATGGCGAAGCCTCCCGTCTGCCGGATAATGGATTATGGCAAGTACCGCTACGAGCAGAGCAAAAGGGCACAGGAGGCAAAGAAGCATCAGAAGACTATTCAGGTCAAAGAAGTCAAGTTCCGGCCTAAAATTGACGAACACGATTTTACGTTTAAGAAAAATCATATTATCCGTTTCTTGAGGGAAGAGAACAAAGTCAAAGCAACGGTGATGTTTCGGGGCAGGGAAGTTACCCATGCTGAAATCGGAGAGCAGATCTTGCGACGTTTGCTCAATGAACTCGATGATATTGCTACGGTGGAGAGAAAGCCGAAACTTGAAGGCCATATAATGACAATGATTCTGTGCCCTAAAAAGCAGTCCAAAGCGGCGACAGGATGAAATTAAAGACGAAAAGAGCGGCAGCCAAACGCTTTAAATTAACCGGAACCGGTAAAATAAAGAGACGGCACAGCCATCATCTTCACATTTTGACGAAGAAATCGGCTGGGCGAAAAAGGAATCTTAAAAGATGGGTAAGCGTGAGTAAGGCTGATGAAAAGCGTGTCAAAATGATGCTAAATTTGGGATAGATATGGCAAGAGTAACACGCGGAAATAGAAGGCTTCAGCACCGAAAGAAGATCTTAAGACAGGCCAAGGGCTATTGGGGAACAAAGAGCAAGCTTCATCAAGCTGCCAAGGAGCAGGTCATGAAGTCGCTTGCCTACTCGTACAGAGATCGAAGGCAGAAAAAAAGAAACTTTCGCAGCCTTTGGATTATCCGTATCAATGCTGCGGTCCGACCACATGACTTCTCTTACCGTCAATTTATCTTCGGCTTAAAGAAGGCTGGGATTAATCTGAACAGAAAGGTGCTGGCGGATTTGGCGGTGCGTGACCAGAAGGCATTCGAAAAACTTGTACAGACGGCCAAAGAGTCGCTTGCGCTGAATAACTAGTTCCCATCCGGAAAGTCCGGGCCCAGCTGATGTCAGAGCCGCGAAGGTAAGGAACTAACTAATTGGCCCTCCTGACTGATTAGCAAGAAATGAAAACGGCCCCGGACAGAGTCCACCCTTTGTGGGACGAGTTTTGTCGCCACCTGAACTCGGTATCCAGTTTGGTCGAACTCTCCGACCTCAAAGACAAGTATCTCGGCCGCAAACGAGGACTGATTAGTCTCGAATTACGGAAGCTGGGAGCTTTATCTCCTCAGGAGCGTCCGGCGGCGGGCCATGAGCTCAATGAGTTAAAGAAACGGGTAGAAAAATTATTGTCTCAGCGGACAGGGGAGTTCAAAGAAAAGGAGCGCCTGCGGAAGCTGGAGATGGAGGGAATCGACGTCACTCTACCCGGATACGCCTTTGCACCCAGTGCAATCCACCCTCTGCGACGCGTGTGGAAGGAGATGGAGGAGATCTTTGTTCGGATGGGTTTTGCCGTCGTGTCCGGCCCGGAGGTGGAATCCGATTACTACAACTTCGAAGCGCTAAATATACCCAAAGGACATCCAGCTCGAGACGACCAGGATACGCTCTACCTTTCAGAGAATCTCGTGCTGCGAACACACACCTCCCCGGTTCAAATCCGGACCATGGAAAACCAGAAACCACCGATCCGAATTATTGTTCCGGGCCGGGTCTACAGACGCGATGCGGTGGATGCCACCCACACTCCCATGTTTCACCAGATCGAAGGATTGCTGGTAGACGAAGGAATTAGCTTGGCTGATCTGAAGGGGACGCTGGAAGTTTTTTTCAAAGTCTTATTTTCCCCGGACACTCGAGTGCGCCTGCGACCTAGTTACTTTCCCTTTGTGGAGCCGGGAGCCGAGCTGGATATCAGCTGTATCTTTTGTGCCGGTGGGGGTTGCCGGGTGTGCAAGAAGAGCGGCTGGATCGAGATTTTGGGGGCGGGGATGGTTCACCCTCGAATCTTAGAGAGGGTGGGTTATGATCCGGAAAAATACACAGGATTTGCCTGGGGAATGGGGATAGATCGGATTGCGCTTCTAAAATATCAGGTGAACGATTTGCGTCTGTTTTTCGAGAACGACGTCCGGTTTCTCCGCCAATTCTAATTGCGCTGAGTTTGACAAATGAGAATCAGCTGTCCATGGCTGCGGGATTTTGTGGATATAGATATTTTGGGAGTGGAAACCACAGAAGTGGCCGACGCCCTCACCATGGTCGGTTTAAAGGTCGAAGAGATTCAGGAGTTTAATGACAATTACATCTTCGACGTTGAAGTGACAACCAATCGTCCCGATTGCCTCAATCACTTGGGGATCGCTCGAGAAATTGCTGCACATTTCCGGCTCCGATTAAAGCCTCCCGACTTTTCCCCTCCACAAAATGAGGAGCACAACGCAACCATCTTGTCCAGCAGCGTGACAATCGAGAATTCTGACTTGTGTCCGCGCTATGCGGCACGTGTTATTACTGGTATCAGAATTGAAGAGTCACCCGACTGGCTCAGAGCCCGGTTGGAAGCCGTTGGTCAGAGGCCCATTAACAACATTGTCGACATCACGAACTATGTCATGTTGGAAGTGGGCCATCCACTGCACGCATTCGACTACGAAAAACTGCAAGAGAATCGCATCGTTGTCCGAACTGCGAAGCGCGGGGAGAGTCTCATCACTCTGGACGGTGTGCAGCGCAAGCTTGATTCTCCTATGCTGATGATTTGCGATGCGGCGGATGTGGTTGCCTTGGCAGGAATCATGGGAGGAGAAGAGAGTGAAGTCTCTGAGGGCAGCCGAAGCATTCTCCTGGAGAGTGCTTACTTCAACCCTGCAACGGTTCACAGGACGGCCAAAAGCCTCGGTCTGCGCACGGAAGCCTCCTTTCGCTTTGAAAGGGGAGCTGATGCGGAGATGCCTGTCAAGGCCTTGAATCGAGCTTGCCGTTTAATTCAGGAAATCGCGGGTGGCACCTTTGCCAGTCCGGTTATGGATGAGTACCCGAATCCCCAGCCTCAGAGAACTCTCCAGCTGCGGTCTGAGCGTATTCGGAAGGTTGTTGGCGTGTCGGTCGACGCGGAATTTGTCACTGATACTTTACCACGCCTCGAGTTTAAGGTTTCACACGCTCAGGAGGGTGTCTGGGAGGTTAAAGTGCCGAGTTTCCGGGTCGACATTGGAATCGAAGATGATCTGGTCGAAGAAGTAGCACGACACTATGGCTACGATCGGATCCAAACTACTTACCCAGCGCCTTCAGGTATTGGAAGCTTTCTTTCTACCCATAATCATGACCGCATTTTGACTCGCACATTAGGAAGGTTTGGGTTCTTGGAAGCGTTTAATTATGTCTTCACCAACCCTTCGAAGGAAACTCCTTTTTGGAATCACCCCCCCTCGATGGTGGCGATCTCCAATCCTCTCACCGAGGAGGACACCCATCTGCGCGTTAGCCTCGTGCCGGGATTAGTCGAGGCGTTGCGCCGCAATTTCCACCGCGGGAACAAAGTGGTGAGACTTTTCGAATTTGGAAAAGTCTTTATTCCTAGCGACTCAGGAGATGCGGAGGACTTCAAGGAAACCCCGCGATTAGCTTTGCTGGCGACCGGTGAGTTTTACCAGCCTTTCTGGAATACATTTAGAGATGAGTTTCACTTTCACCATCTGAAAGGAATCGTGGAAGTCTTGCTTGAGGAACTCGGTCATCAAGCCGAGTTCGAAGCCAGGTCCGATATAGCCCTCCTTCACCCAGGTATTGCTGCTCGTGTCTTGGTGAATGGTGAAGCGTTGGGGGTCCTGGGACAGCTTCATCCTCGGCTTCAGGAAACCTATAAGTTCCTTCAAACGGTCTTGGTGGCGGAATTGTCCCTGGATCCAATATATAGGGATCCTCTGCGGGAACCACAATATGAAAGTTTGGGAAGATTTCCCTCAATACAAAGAGACCTTTGTTTTGTCGTTGACAAAAAAGTCGAATACGCTACAATGTTATCCGCCCTGAGAGAGCTGGATATTCCAGATCTTCAGGACATTCAGCTTGTTGATCTCTACCAAGGTTCGACCCTTCCCTGGGGTAAGGTTAGCTTAGCAATACGCTTGACCTTCGCCAATCCAAAAAAGACCTTAACGCAGGAGGAAGTTAATCGCTACACCGACGAGATTTTTTCGGTTTTGAAATCAACTTTTTCTGCGGAAGCTCGTTCCTAGTGCGAGGCACTAGTATCCGTGTCAGAAAACGCTCTTGCTCAGTTGGAAAGTCGGGTGGTTCGAGTGGTCCAGCTTTTAAGGAGTCTTCAAACCGAAAATCGGAGTCTTAGGGAGGAAATTCAACAATTACGAAAAGATCTGGAGGAAATCAAAGAGGATAAGAAGATTAAGAATCAACGAATTGAACAATTTGAAGATGACCGTCTAAGGATTCGCTCCCGGGTTGAAAAGATTATGCGAAAAGTAAGAACGCTGGAGGAGCCACGGGAATCCTAGGTTGGAAAGAAACAATGGGTGAAGATTCTGAACGGATTACGGCTGTTAAGATTTACAACCGGACTTACCAAGTTCGTAGCGGCGGTGACCCTGAGTATGTAAGACAGCTGGCACGGTATGTTGATGAGAGAATGACTGAGGTTTTTGAGCTTACCCCGACGGTTGATAGTTTGAAAGTAGCCATTTTGGCGGCCTTGAATATTGCTGATGAGTATTTTTCGGCTAAACAAAAACTGAATGCTCTGGAAGACGCGGTTGCCGAAGGAAGTGAAAAAATGATCGGCCTGTTAGAACCTTTCGATGGCGCGGAGTCGCCTTGACCGCCTTATAATGGCTGCCATAAGTTTTCCTCCCCTGCAATGTTCGTGATGGCGAGTAGAATTTGAGCCAACACCAAGCCCGAAGGGACCTGGGTCCTTTCATTGTGTGCAATCCTGATTAATGGAATTGCCTAATGTGACAGGTAGGGTCCCCACCTGCTGAGAGCAGGTTCAATTTCAACACGCCACACGACAGAGCGGGGGAGAAATTCTCCCTGTATATCTTTCCCTTAGACGGCCGCGTTGAGAATTAACCAGGAGTTGTTCCATGCATATCAACGCTATGATCGCCTTCGCGGCGGTGGCGGCTGTGGTAATTGTCCTTTGGTACATTGTCGAAATCCGGTTGGCAGGTCGGCGTGTCGCGGAAGCCACCATGAAAGCGGAAGAGATCACGCGATCAGCCCACCAAGAGGCCGAAAGGATTAAGAAGGAAAAGCTGGTAGAAGCCAAGGATCAGATTTTTGACTGGCGTTCCGAAGGGGAAAAAGAGATTCAGGTACGCCGACGAGAACTAAACAAGTTGGAAAGGCGGCTAAGCAGAAAAGAAGACAATCTGCAAAGTACGGAACAATCGGTACTTCGTAAGGAAAGGGATTATGAGCGACGTGTGAGGCAGGTGCAAAACCAGGAAAGAAGTTTAGGTGGAAAGGAGCGACAGCTGGAGGCGCTTATTGTTGAGCAGACCAGTCAATTGGAAGCTGTTGCAGGAATGACAGCTGAAGAAGCCAAGAAAGTTTTGATTAAATCGATCGAAGGGCAAGCTCTTCATGACGCGGCAATGCTGGCCAAACGAATTGAGGATGAGGCTCGAGAAAATGCCCAGCGCGAGGCTCGAAAAATCCTCGCTCAGGCTATTCAGCGTTGTGCGGCTGAGCATGTGGTGGAGTCCACGGTTTCTGTTGTGGATCTTCCCTCGGATGATATGAAGGGACGAATCATCGGAAGGGAAGGACGAAACATCCGCGCCTTGGAGCAGGCAACTGGTGTCGACTTGATCGTTGATGATACTCCAGAGGCGGTAATCTTGTCCGGATTTGACCCGCTGCGCCGAGAGATCGCCAAATTATCGATCGAGCTCCTGATCAAGGATGGACGCATTCATCCAAGCCGCATCGAAGAAGTGGTGAGCAAGGTCGAGAAGGAAATGGGGGAGAAAGTCCGGGAAGAAGGAGAGCAAGTGGCTTTTGAGTTGGGGATTCATAGCATCCATCCGGATCTACTGCGGCTGGTTGGCAAGCTGAAGTACCGAACCAGCTACGGCCAGAATGTCCTTTTCCATAGTAGAGAAGTCGCCTACCTTGCCGGGATCATGGCTCGTGAATTGGAAGCCGATGTGAACGTTTGCAAGCGAGCTGGACTCCTTCATGATGTTGGAAAGGCGGTCGATCGAGACATGGAGGGAACCCACCTGCAGCTGGGAGTGGAACTGGCCCGAAAATACGGTGAAAGCCCCGAGGTTATACACGCCATGGAAGCGCATCATTTTGATGTTGAGTTTCGCACACTTGAGGCAGTTCTGGTGCAGTCTGCCGACGCCACTTCCGCCGCTCGGCCCGGAGCTCGTCGGGAGGTTCTGGAAAGTTATGTCAAAAGGTTGGAGAAGCTGGAAGAGATCGCGGCTTCATTTCCGGGGGTGTCCAGAGCCTTTGCCCTTCAAGCGGGTCGAGAGGTGCGGATCATTGTCGAGAGTAGTAAGGTCTCAGATGAACAGGCCTTCTGGTTGACTAAAGATATTACTAAGAAAATCGAAAATGAACTCCAGTATCCAGGACAGATTAAAGTGACGCTTATTCGAGAAATGCGAGTCGTCGATTATGCTAAGTAGGGGGGAGGAGTGGCTGAGCTGATGAAGATACTATTTGTGGGTGATGTCGTAGGGCGTGCCGGTCGAAGAATATTGAGAGAGTGCCTTCCCCAAATCAAAGAAGAGCATCCAATCGAATTTACCATCGCCAATGTCGAAAACGTGGCTGGAGGATTTGGGATCACCGCCTCACTCGGTGAAGAGATCCTCAGTTACGGGGTGGATGTGATGACCTCGGGTAATCACATTTGGGATAAAAAGAAAGTCTTTGACTATTTTGCCCAGCAGCCCCGCTTAATCCGACCCGGTAACTATCCACCAGGAACGGCTGGTAATTACCAATTCATCGGGAAAACTCGCAATGGTTGCCCAGTGGCTGTTGTGAACCTTCAAGGACGGGTGTTTATGCCGATTACCGATTGCCCTTTTCGGCTCGCTGAACGTGAAATTCCAACTCTATCGCAAAAGACTTCGGTGATCGTGATTGACTTTCACGCCGAGGCCACCTCGGAAAAGGTCGCCTTTGGTTGGTTCATGGATGGGAAGGTCTCCGCCGTCATCGGCACTCACACACACGTCCCAACCGCCGATGCGCGGATTCTGCCGAAAGGAACAGCTTACATTTCCGACGTGGGAATGACCGGCTCCTACGAGTCAGTTATTGGAATGAAAGTGAATTCCGCCCTGTCTCGTTTTCTTACCGGATTACCTTCACGCTTCGAACCCGCAACACATGCTCCGCGCTTGTGCTCGGTGATTCTGGATATCGAC
>JALLOM010000057.1 GCA_027717865.1 Acidobacteria bacterium AH-259-O06
CTTCAGATGATATCCTTGATAAGAGACCCCTGATAGACCAGTACGGTCAATGGATTCCTGAAAACTGGGAGAAAAAGGCTCACTCCGATGAGCAACTGCAGGAATTTTGGGAGCACGACCGTTTAACACCCGCTGAATATCCTTTTTGCTGGCTGGGTGGAGACGCGAGTCGAGTCATCACTTCGTCGGGTTTCTTTCGGACAGAGAAGATGGACGGAAAATGGGTTTTGGTCGATCCTCACGGCCATCCCTTCTACTCTGCGGGAATGGATTTGGTGGGATACAACATGGCAAGCTTCGCCACGGACGTTTCCAATCGAGCGTATCTCTTTGAGAAACTGCCTCCTGCCGGTCCTGCCTGGCTTTCCCCAGGTAAGATTGTTTCCTTTTATATTGCCAATATTATGAAACGGTTGGGCCGGGGATGGCAGGAAAAGTGGGCCTCACGCATTGTCGAGCGCTTGAAGAACTGGGGGTTCAACACCATAGGCAACTGGTCCGACCGCCAGATCGCTGTTCAGAGCAAAATGCCCTACGTGCTTCCCTTGAGTGGGTGGAGCACGAGCAAGACGTTCCCCTTCCCGTACGATTTTCCCGACATCTTCTCCGAAGAGTTTGAGAAGAACGTCGATGCTGCGGCCAGGGAACAGGTGGCTCCCCTCAAAGATGATCCAAATCTCATTGGATGGTTCCTTGGAAATGAACCGCACTGGGCCAGAAACTTTGGAGCCTTGCAGTCTTGGCCAGATATGGTCCTCTCTGATCCGGAGCCATCCGCCACGAAGAGCAAACTTGAAGGACTCCTCGCCTCCGATCCCGACCGCCGGGAAGAGATGAAGAGTGAGTTCCTTTATCTCTGTGCTCGAAAGTATTTGGAGACTGTGACCCACGCGGTTCGAAAATACGATCCCAATCACTTGGTTCTAGGGATTCGCTTTGCAGGGCGGCCCCCTCGTCGCTGGGCAAAGATGAGTTCCCTATTTGACGTCTTCAGCATCAACATTTACTCTTCCACATTTGCACCCGATCCCGAGATGGTCCGCGACTATGCCGAAATCTCTGGAAGGCCAGTGCTGATCGGTGAGTTTACGGCTGCAACTCCGGGTCGAGGGTTGCAGGGTTTGTTCTACTATGTTCACAAGGTTCGAGATTATGCGGAACGGGGAAAGGCGTACCGCTATTATGTGGAGAATTCTGCAGCCAATCCGTATATCATCGGGACACACTGGTTTCAGATGGTGGACGACCTGCCGACTGGCCGGCCCAGTGACGAGGAGCGGATGAACTACGGTTTTATCAACGTCATCGATTTACCCTACCCGGAACTGGTCGAAGCGGCAAGAGAGACCCACCGCAGGCTTTATGATCTGAAGTTTAACCAGGTCGACCCATTCAGGGAGGTTCCTCGGTGCAACTAGTTTGGAGCTGCATGCTTTCGAGAGGGAAAGTCTCCGTTCTGCTCTTTTTTCTCTTATCGAATGCCCTTGTCCGTGCGGGCTCGCCCCAGTCTGCCGGGAAGGAAAAAAGACGAGCCCTACGCCTTTTTCAAAAGGGTGATTACGGGAAAGCAGCGCACGGCTTTCAAAACGAAATCGAGAAGGGAACCTCTGACACGGAGTCTTATTACTACCTGGGCGTTTCACGCCTTCGCAGTGGTGACTTTCAGGGAGCACTCGAAGCGCTGGAAAGGTTCGTGAAAGAAGTACCTGAATCCTCCGAGGGATGGCTCAATCTAGGTGTCGTTTATTTTGCGCTGCAGCGGTTTGACAATGCTATCCGCGCTTTTCACTCTTCCCTGCAGCTGGATGCTGAGCAGCCGCTGGCGAATAAGATGTTAGGGCGGGTTTATGTGGCAACTGAAAAGCACGCTTTAGCAGAAAGGGCTTTTGTCCGGGCCATGGAGCTGGACCGCCAAGATTTCCAGTCCCCCTACCTGCTCGGACGTCTCTACCAAACGGTCGATCGGCTTGTGGAGGCGGCCCGGTATCTGGAGGAATCAGCTCGTCTGAATCCAAATTCGGTTCGAGCATTTTCTTTCCTGGGCGCAGTCTACTACGCGCTGGGGAGGGACTCCGAAGCGGCTCAAACTCTGAGAAAAGCAGTGGAATTAAATGCCAGCTCGCCTTCGCCCGATTTTGTGCCTCACCTTGAATATGGAATTTACCTCCAGCGAACCGGTCATTTGAAAGAAAGCGTTCAGCAGCTGCGCAAAGCGGTGGCACTCAATCCGCGCACTGTTGAAGCCTATTTCGAACTGGCCAAAACCCTCTATAGATTGGAGCAGCTGGCCGAGGCTCGAAAATTTCTGGAAGAGGCAATTTCCATCGACGCTGCAGATCCCCGCCTGCATTACCTGTTAGGACGCGTCTGCTACGAGCAAGGAGACGTCCAGTGTGGGCATCGCCATATGGTTTTGTCTGAAAGCCATCGAAAGTAGGTTCAGTGCTGAGGAAGGGGACTTGGTGTAAATGAGGTGCCGACTACTGATCACATTAGCCCTGCTACTGGTGCTTCCCATTGCAACCCGCCCTTTGCGAGCCAGACAGAACGGCATCCGTTTTCGCGATGTTGCTGCCCGGGCAAGTATCGGCTTTACGGTAGACAACAACGAAACACCCCACAAGTACCAGATTGAGCCGATGATCGCGGGAGTGGCTCTCTTTGACTACAACAACGACGGTCTGTTGGATATCTACTTTTGTAACGGGGCCCAGATTCCCCAACTTGAGAAGACTGAGGAGAAATATTTCAACCGGCTGTATCGCAATCAGGGGGGGCTCAGGTTCGAGGATGTCACGGATAAGGCCGGGGTGGCCGGTGCAGGTTATTCTATGGGCGTAGCGGCCGCAGATTACAACAACGACGGTTGGGTGGATCTTTACGTCACAGGTGTCAACCGAAACGTCCTGTATAGGAACCGGGGAGATGGGACCTTCGAGGATGTGACAGAAAAGGCAGGGGTGACAGCAGAATTGAAGGATTATGGTAAGGCCTGGTCAGTTGGAGCAGGCTGGTTCGACTACGACAACGATGGGGATCTAGACCTGTTGGTGGTGAACTACTGCGTGTGGAGCTCGGAGAAGGATCCCTATTGTGGTGCAAGAAAGCCGGGTTATCGCACCTACTGTCATCCCAAGCACTACGGCCCCCTACCAAACATTCTCTATCGTAACGAAGGGGACGGCCGGTTCACGGACGTATCAGCGGAGTCGGGGATTGGGGAACATCTCGGAAAGGGAATGGGTGTGGCTTTCGCGGATTTCGATGGTGACGGTCTTCTCGACGCATTTATTTGCAACGATGCCCACCGGAACTTTCTGTTTCGAAATGACGGAGATGGAAGGTTTGAGGAAGTGGGGCTGCAAGCGGGCGTAGCGTACATCGACGAAGGGACTGTTGTTTCGGGAATGGGAGCTGATTTCCAAGACTACGACGGTGACGGCCGGCCGGATATTTTTATGACAGCGCTTTCCAACGAAACATTTCCCTTGTTTCGAAATCTTGGGAACGGAATGTTCAGAGACGAGAGGTATCCGAGTGGGCTAGGTACTCAAAGCCTGGCCTGGAGTGGCTGGAGTACGGGGATGGTAGATTTTGACAATGACGGTTGGCTCGACCTGTTTGTTGCGGGGGGACACGTTCAGACGAATGAGGAGCTTTACTCCAGCCGTGACTCGCGCCAACCGAACCGGTTGTTCCGGAACCGCGGGGACGGCTCTTTTGAAGACATATCCGAGCAATGTGGTGCCGATTTCCAACAAACGGGGCTGCACCGGGGGGCGGCCTTTGGAGACTTGGATAACGACGGGCGAGTGGACGCCGTAGTGACACGGTTAAACGAAAAGGTGGAAATTCTTCACAACGTGACAGCCTCGTCCGGCCACTGGCTGATTTTGGACTTGGAAGGTGTTGGTGCAAATCGAGATGGGCTCGGAGCTGTCGTCAAGTTAACTCTGGAGTCGGGGCAGTCTCTGTTTCGCCAGGCAACTACAACGGTCGGATACGCTAGCTCCAGTGATAAGAGGATTCACTTCGGTGTGGGAAAAGAGAGCAAAGTGAGGTCCCTTGAGATTACCTGGCCTGGAGGCAGCAGCCAGATTATGAACCAGGTACCCACCGACCGCGTCCTCCATATCAAGCAGGATGCCGTCCACTCTCACGGTGGGACAGGAGAGTGGGCCGATTTCTTCTCGAACTGACAATGATGTACTACTCCAATTATAGTTAATCTGAAGGAGTGACCTACGGAATCTCACAGAAAGAACGAAATAATTCGCGTGTGCTCGGTGGGGACAAAAGTATAATGAAGCACCTCGTCAAATTGGCTTGTTTGCTGATTGTTTTCCCCACACTGCTGTATGGTGAAAACATCCTCATTATCAGCATCGATACACTGCGCGCCGACCGCTTGAGTTGCTACGGCTATCAAAAGAATGAAACGACTCACATAGACAAGTGGGCTGTTGAAGGCGTCCGCTTCGAAAAAGCGTACTCTGAGTTTCCACTGACGCTTCCCGCACATTCGACCATTTTCACGGCAACCTACCCTTTCTATCACGGTGTTCGCGAAAATGTTGGTTTTCTTCTCACAGAGGATCAGGTGACGCTGGCCGAGATTTTAAGGAAGAACGGCTACTTGACCGGTGCATTCATCGGATCCTACGTTCTCGCTTCCGAATTTGGAACATCTCAGGGATTTGATGCCTTCGATGAAGAGTTCCCCGTTCCCATTGAGAGCGTGATTTCAGCAAGTGCACTTCAGCGGCCTGCCGAACAGGTGACTGACAGTTTTCTGAAGTGGCTGGAGCGAAACCCAGAGAGTAAGTTTTTTGCATTTGTCCACTTTTATGACCCGCATACTCCACGACCCAACGGATATGACTGGGAAGTCTCGCGAGTCGACCGCAGCATTGGGAGAATCGATGCTTACCTGAGAAAGTCGAACCTGCTTGAAAAAACCCACATCTTCCTGCTGAGTGACCATGGGGAGTCGCTGGGAGAGCACGGTGAATCTGGACACGGCTTTTTCATCTATGATTCCACCCTCCGTGTGCCTCTGATCGTGCGGCCGGCACAGACCTTCTCGATTTCTCAGAAATTGGTCAAGCAAGTGGTTTCGCTGGTGGATGTGATGCCAACGGTTCTGCAAATGGTGGGGTTGAGAGGACCTTCCCATCTGCAGGGAAGAAGTATGATTCCAATGATGTTGGGAAAAGAGGCCAGAGACATAGGGCTTTACGCTGAGAGCTACATCCCTCAACTGCACTTTGGCTGGAGCCCTCTTCGAAGTTTCCGTCTAGGTCGGTACAAGTTTATCGATGCTCCTCGTCCTGAGCTCTATGATGTCGTTGAGGATTGCGGAGAGAAGATGAATCTTTTTTCTGAAAGGCCGGTACTGGCAAAGCAATATCGGGAGCAGTTGGAAGAATTCGTAAGCAAGTACCAGCCTCGTGACGGTGCTCACGCCGCTGCCGGTCTCGGCCGGGCGACAAGTGAAAAGTTGGCCGCCTTGGGGTATGTGAAGTTAAGCCCTAAGATTCGAAGCGACTTTGGCAAAGGAGTGGATCCGAAAGAGCGGATTGCTGTCTTTGAGAGCTATCACGGAGTCGTAAATGATCTTGCTGAGCGAAAGGTTACGAGGAGGATTTTCGCCCGAATTGAAGAAATCAGAAGGCAGGCACCTGAAATACGGGGACTTGTTACTCTGGAAGCCCGGGCACACCAACGTCTTGGCAATCTTGAGGAGGCGCATAAAAGATACAGGCAGGCCCTGGAAGAGGATCCTGATAATAACCTGGCCCGAGCATACATGGCCACTGTCATGATTCATCTGGGAAAGATGGACGAGGCTGAGAGGGAATTGCACGTGGTGCTGGCGAACGACCCTGATGATTATCGGTCTCGCAACAATCTGGCAGGTTTATACCGAATGAAGGGGAAAGTCGAAGCGGCCATTACGGAGATGAAAAAGATTGTTGAGACCCGATCTACATATGCAGCCGGGTGGCACAACTTAGGGCAGTTATATGCGCAGACACGAAAGTGGGAGGCTGCAGAGGCAGCTTTGCACAAGGCGGTGAACCTCGACCAAAGGAACGCGCTGGCGCATCTTCATTTAGCGTACGTCTTAAACGCTGTGGGAAAAACGGATGAGGCAAAACGAGAAAGGCACATTGCCTTGGAGTTGGATCCCGGCTTGTCAAAGCGATGAGTTGCGAAGGATTTACTTCAGGATGATATCGCCTTTCTTTTGTGCCAGTCTTCGGCAAACAGATTGAAGTGCACTTTCTGGCGGGGGTGCTCCCTGATCACATCCTCGTTGAGGGTTACACCTAGGCCCGGCCCTTGAGGCAAGGAAAAGTAGCCGTCCACAACCTCCGGCACGCCAGTTGCTGCGTCCTTCACGTAGGCTTCAGTAAAGTCGTTAAAGTATTCCTGTATTTTGAAGTTGGGCGTGCAGGCAGCCAGATGCAGCGCAGCCGCAGTGGAAGCCGGACCACCGACATTGTGTGGAGCAACCAGGACATGATACGCCTCGGCCCATCCCGCCAATTTCTTGGCATGGAGTAATCCACCAAAATGCGTCACATCGGGCTGGATAATGTCAGCAGCCTGCAACTCAAACAATTCGCGGTACTCGTGAAGGGTATTCAGTCGCTCCCCTACTGCTACCGGAATACCCAGTGGAGTAATCGCATCGGCGGCTTTCTTGAGCGCTTTCAGATTTTCTGGTGGCACTGGCTCTTCCACCCAACCCGGCTTGGAAGGTGCTAATTCCCGCACAATTGCCACGGCCGCGACCGGATTGAAGCGCCCGTGCATTTCGATGAAAATGTCTACATCCGGCCCAACGGCGTCACGTACCGCCTCAACAAGTCCGATTACTCGATTCTTCTCCGCCCGTTCAAGATCGCACACACTTGCTCCAAAGGGATCGAACTTCAACGCCCGATATCCTTTCTCCAGCACCAATTTCGCTGCCGCATGAAACTCTTCAGGCGTGCGTTCCACGCCGTACCAGCCGTTGGCGTAGGCCTTCACTTTGCTACGGACGGCACCGCCGAGCAGGCGGTAGACGGGCTGATTGAGGGCCTTCCCCATAATATCCCAGCAGGCAATTTCAATCAGCGCGATACCGGTCATGACCAGTTCTCCGGCCCGTCCAAAGTCTTCGCGAAACATACGCTGGACCAGTCTTTCCACTTCAAAGGGGTCACTTCCCAGAACGTACCGGGGGACGGCTTCGGACAGGTAGCCCAGCACGGCCTCGGTTCGGTTCATCACCCGGGCTTCGCCCACCCCAGTCAAACCTTCGTCGGTCTCAACTTTGACGAACGTGATGTTGCGCCAGGTGGTGCCGAGCACGAGTGGAGTAACTTTGCTGATCTTCATTGGAATGATTCCACCACCAGTTTATCCAATCGGCTAGACAGTCCTAGACCCGGATTATTCATAAATGCGCTCTTGCCGCTTCGTGACGAGAACCTATGAATAATCCGGGCTAAAGTATACTAATAAATGAATTATTTCTCCTCCACCTTATTGCCGAGCTTAACCATACCCGGCTTTCATTCCTGCCTCCCCAAATCGGTGAATCTTGCCTTCACGGCTCGATGATGACCTTGAGCCCCTCTCGTTTCTGTGCAGCAGAGAAAGCCTTGTTAAATTCTTTAAGTGGGAACCGATGTGTGACGAGCGAACGGACGTCTACCAGGCCGCGCTCGACCAGGCGAATGGCTCGCGGATAGGTGTATTTCATCCGGCGTGCCAGCTTAATCGTTAATCCTTTGCGCCGGGCGACTGATGCGGTAAACGTCGTCCGGTCATCGGCTGGGATCCCGATCAAGACCACCCGTCCTCCCGGTCTGGCTGCGGCGATCGCCGCCTCCACAGCCTCGTTCTCTTCCCCAGCTTCGAAAGCAACATCAACACCTCTCTGGCGCGTAGCAGCTAGAACCTGGGCAATCTCCTCTCCGTTGCTCGCTTGAAAGACAGCTGTTGCACCAAATGTTTGAGCAGCTTCGAGTCGATGGACAAGTTTGTCCGTTGTGATTATCTCGACAGCTCCGGCCACCTTGGCGACTTGCAGCACCAGTAGTCCAATCGGGCCGCATCCAAACACCCCAACCGTCATGCCCGGTTTTACATGAGCGAGATCAACCGCGTGCAGTGCAATGCCGACCGGTTCTAGCATTGCCCCTTCGGAATCAGTTAATGATTCGGGCAAACGGTGAAGACAGTGAACGGGCCAAGTCAGGTATTCTCGCAGTGCACCGTCGGTCTCACTGTGCCCGGCGAAGCGCAGGTTAGGGCACAAATTTGGAAGACCTTCCTGGCAATATTCGCAGGCTCCGCACGGCACAGCCGGATCAACCGCCACCCGCTCTCCACGTCGCTCACCACTTTCGATCATCCCAGCAAACTCGTGGCCGAGCACGAGTGGCTTGACCAATTGCGCATCACCGATAGCGGCCTTTGACAGCCAGTGCAAGTCAGAGCCACACAGACCGACAGCGGTGACTCGCAAGAGCACCTCACCCGTCCCGGCTACCGGAAGGGACTCCGCATTCAATCGCAGATCTCCCACACCGTGTAAACGAATAACTTTCAAGCGAGGATCTCCTTATCGGCCTCTAGCCTGACTCACCTCTCAAGGCTGGCCACACTATATGGGAGCCTCCTTCTGCTCAGCTCCATCGGTGTGGACTCCTTTCGAGAAAAGGGCCGCAAAATGACCACGTACTCGTAGGTTTCAGGGTGAACCCTGTATTTTAGCAGCGTTGGGACCGGGGTCCCTCCTACGCCTGTCACCTAATGGTCGATATTCAGTGTCACACCGTTCTGTGGTTCTAGCTGAAAAGGATAGAGGGCTCTGGTTAAATTATCCGTGCTGAAGTGGTGGACGCTCACGTTTATCTGGGGTCGGCCCATGACAAGAAGTCCTGTCCCTTCATCGTTGGTCAGAGAAGCCCACCTCACCTCAGTCTTGTTGCCATAATCCTGGGGCACCAGGTAGGGGGTATACTGTTCCCCAACTGTGCCTGAGTAGAGGCCGACCTTTGCTCCGGTTTTCCTGTCCGGATAGGTTTCAAAAGGACCACGGCCGTACCAGGAAAAGTTGCTGAACTCATGCGGTAAGGTCATCTGGATTCCTACCTTTGGTAACCACATTCGAACACCGCTGAGCCAGTCTGGAAAATCACCTTGGGGCAAAACTCGATTTCCCAGGACGAGGTCACCACTGCCTAGAACGTGGTACAGGTAATCGCTCTTAAAACCTACCGAAGTCCCTGGCGCGGAGACAAAGGTCTCCACCCGTATTCGAGCCACTTGAGGTCTAACGCTCTCCACTTTGACCTGTCTCACCTCGTGCCGCATGCGATTCAGGCCGGCTGCACGCCATTGGTTTACTATAGGGGGATTACGCCATTTGTCCATCTCGTTTGAAGTGGGAGCGCGCCACATGTTCAATAACGGTCCAGCCTTGATTAGTTCCTTGCCCCTGTACTTCATGGAGCTGATAGTGCCTTCACTCTTATTGAAGGAATAAACGAAATCGTCTCCTGAAATCACCACGAACCTGTCGTCTTCCTCAACTGTCAACCCCGGCATATCTTCCACCTGCATAAGGGGAGCAGGCGGCACTTCAAAGGGTACTTCCAATTGAACCCAGGCTACTTCGTGCCCTTCTGGAGCCCAGATGGTCTCTTCAGGCAAGGTGAAACTCAGGAAGAGCCGGTATTCGATCCCGGGCTCAAGCTGAGGCTTCCTAAAGGGAACGACCACGGTTTGACTCTGCGCTGGCGGCACGTCAAGATCCAGGGAGCCCTCCTGAAGGACTTTGTCGTCGGCGAATAACTTCCAATTCGCATCCAGCGCACTCAGATTTGTGAAATTGTACCTGTTGACTAGCTTCACTTTGCCCTCGGTCAGGCTGATCGGCTCAACGATCACCGGTTGACAGGACTTCTTAAGCTGCCACAGCTCCGGCTGTACGCTTCGATCAGGCCAGATGAGTCCATACGCGCGAGCTCCGATCCCCAACGAAAAAAACTCCCCTTTCTCCTGGACCGTGTCAAAGTTCAGCCACAGCACTGCATCCTCATGAGGCACGTTGGACGGGGAGACTAATTCCTTCAACAATTCTTCTCTGGAGAGTGCCCGCTTGTAAATGCGAACCTGGTCGATAATGGCGTTGGACAGTTGACCGGGATGACTTTGCCCATGCGTCTCCGCATTCTTGCCGACGTTGACCGGATACGGGTTGTGGTCGATCCTTCCCTCGTGTTTTGTCGTCCCCTTCACCTCCCCATCTATAAATAGCTTCAGGGCTGAGCCATCGTAGCCCCCCGCAAGATGGTGCCAATTGTGGTTCCAGTCCTCAGGGGTCGGAGCTTGAACCCAAACCCTTTCACCGTCCTGAATGAAGAACTCCAAGGTGTTTTCGTCGCTTTGCCTCAAGGCATACTGGTGATCTCCTTTGCTGATGAAGGGATTACTGGTTCCGTTCCAGCCTCGTGGATAGATCCAGGCAGCCAAAGTCAGCTGGCTACCAGTAATGTCCAGGCTTGGATCTCTATACAGTTCGATCCACTCGTCATGGCCGCTCAGTGCCACAGCTTTGCCGAATTTTCCCTCGACGAGGCTCGCACGACCCATTAACGCTCCGTCATTCCCATATCTCGTCAAATCAGGAGTGGTGATTAGCTTGTGCCTCAGCCCTGGACTGACCCAATCCCACACAGCACCTCCCGTGAGGCGTCTGTAGCGATATATGAGGTCCCAGTATTCCTGGAAGTGGCCCAGGCTATTTCCAGTAGCGGCATCATACTCATCCATAAAAGAGGGGCGGGGATCTTGTTCGGCCGATTCCCGAGCCACTTGCTCCAACTTGGAAGGGTGGGGATACCTGGGGCCGATGATTTCCTCAAAGGGCTGGTCGCTGACACTGGAGGTGGCTCCATAAAGCCAAGCCGGTCGGCTGGGGTCTATCCTTTTCCCTTCCTTTATAAGAGCGGCCAGGTTCTGCCCCACGCCGGATTCGTTGCCGGCGCTCCATATGACAACGCTTGGGTGGTTCCTGTCCCGCTTGACCATTCCGCGCATTCTATCCAGATAGGCTTCCAGCCAGGCAGGATCCTCCGAGAGGTGTCGATTTGCGTGAGCCTCATCGCCCACCTCATCCACGATATACATTCCATATTTATCAGCTAGATCGAGAAACTCCGGATCAGGAGGATAGTGTGAAGTGCGCACCATGTTCATATTGAACTGCTTCATTAGCTTCAGGTCTTTTTCCATGAGCTCGGTAGTCATGGTTCGACCCGAATCAGGGTCGTGTTCGTGCCTGTTTACGCCGTTGAACTTAACGGGAACTCCGTTGATCAATATCGCCTGATCTTTTATTTCCACTTCACGGAAACCGACCTTTTCGCTCAGGACTTCAGAGGTTTCTCCACCTGGAGCAATTAACTCGAAAGTCAACCGGTAAAGATAGGGATGCTCGGCTGACCATTTCTTTGGGCTTTCTACCTTTTTGCTGAAGTTAACCTCCACGAATTGGCCGGCCCCGATATTCATATCTGTTACGGTTATCGGCTTGTCAAAGACGGTCTTTCCTTCAGTGTCAAACAGACTTGCCCGCAGTTCATAGCCACCTTGGGCCTCACCAAGGTAGTTTGCTACCTCTGCGCTGACCTGTAACACTGCGTCTTGGTAATTTTCGTCAAGGTCTGTCCTCACATAAAAATCCCTTATGTGGACCTGTGGAGTGGAAAAGAGGTACACGTCGCGATAAATGCCGGCAAGGCGCCACATGTCCTGGTCTTCAAGGTAGGTTCCATCCGAGTATCTGTAGACCTTCACCGCCACTGTGTTTTCTTCCGGGCGAAGGTAAGGAGTGATATTGTACTCCGCGGGCTCCATTCCCCCCTGGTTATAACCCACCTCTTGGCCGTTCACCCAGACATAGGAGGCGGATTTGACGCCCTCAAAATGCAGGAAGACTTGCCTCCCTTCCCATGTCTCCGGCAGGGCGAACGTTCTGAGGTAAGATCCGACCGGATTATAGTCATCCGGCACTTCCGGAGGGTTGGAGGGGAAAGTATGGCTAACGTTTCTGAACATGGGATGGCCATAGCCCTCCATCTGCCAATTGCTGGGAACGGGGATTTCATCCCATCCACTTGCGTCGAAGTTTTCCCTGAAAAAGTCTGGCGGCGCTTTTTCCGGAATGGGAGACCAGTGAAACCTCCAAGTTCCGCTCAGTGATTGAAAGTATGGAGAACGATCCCTTTCATCTTTTAATGCAGCCGTTACGCTCGCATATGGGACCAAAGGCACATGTGTTGGAACCTGGTTCCGCGCGACTATCGCAGGATTTTCCCAATCTCTCGATTCAGTCGGCGCTCCGATGACTACCATCGATAAAACGCCCATCATGATTGTGCTGATCATCCGGCTTTTCATATGGACCTTCATTTGACAGAAAAGTACTGCAATCCAACCAGTCTAGCCGGCGAAGCGCGGCGTGGGCAGACCCCGCACCCCAGCAGATACCTCAAACAGGCTCCCGCCAGTGGCTGCAGCCGATCGGCTCGGGCATTGCCCAGGTGGCGGTCAAGCCGCTGGCCGACGTGTAGCAATGGATTGCCGGCGCCTTGATATCGACCCAGTAAGCCGCTTCCTCTTCCTCGTCCCAAATGGGACCCTCCCCCAGAAGGGCATCAGCCTTCCAGACACATCGGATGTTGGTCACCACGTCGTGTTCCTTATACGATGTGGTTATCTTATCCTAAGTAGGGGAAGTCACGGGGCTTCGAACTGGCATCTGTTGTGCCAAATTTTCGTGGGCTCACCCACGAAATCTCTGGTAAGGCACGAAAACAACATTTGTACAAATGAAGATTACAAATCTGAAAACCGCAGTTGTAAATGCGGAAATGCGCAATTGGGTGTTTGTCAAGGTCCAGACCGACCAACCTGGACTATATGGTTGGGGAGAAGGCTCGCTCGAGTGGAAGACCCGGTCTGTCATAGGCGCCGTTGAACACTTCGCACCTATGGTGATTGGAGAAGACCCCCTCCGCATCCAGCATATTTACCAGAAAATGTACCGGCAGTCCTTTTGACCAGAGGGGAACTCGGGGATATCTCATCACCGTGATCGAACTCAGACTGGTGTGTAGATGAACAGCGGATAGCGCCGGCCTTCCAGATACATGTGACGTTGTTCTGCACTGCCAAAACATCATGTCTGCTTATTCCACTTTCTTGGCTCCGCATTGCTTGTTCCACGATTCGGGCAGATCAAGCACACTCAAGCTCGCATTTATTGTGCTCATTTTGCTAAATTGAACCCCGAAACCTGGAGCAAACCATGAGGTTGAGACAAACAAAACTAAGATGAAGTGCTTTTGGAAACTAGTCTGCATAGTGACGATCCTTCACCCATGCCTGCACGGGGAAAATATCCTAATGATCAGCATCGATACCCTGCGCGCCGACCGCCTAAGCTGCTACGGTTATCAAAAAAATAAAACGCCTCACATCGACCGGTGGGCGACACAAGGCGTTCGCTTTGAAAAGGCTTACTCTGAAGTTCCATTGACGCTTCCGGCACATTCGACAATTTTCACTGGGACCTACCCCTTCTATCACGGTGTTCATGACAACGTGGGGTTTTTTCTTAGCCCAGACCGAGTAACGCTGGCCGAGATTTTAAAGAAGAACGGCTACTCGACAAGTGCTTTCATCGGCTCCTATGTTCTCTCCTCCCGATTTGGAACATCTCAGGGATTTGATGTCTTCGATGAAGAATTCCCAGTTCCCAGTGAACACGTGGTTTCAGAAAGTGCACTTCAGCGCTCCGCGGAAGAAGTCACGGAC
>JALLOM010000058.1 GCA_027717865.1 Acidobacteria bacterium AH-259-O06
TCGCTTCTTCATTACTCGCCGAGCTGCGCGAACGGGACCCGCGTGCCGCAGGTCTGCGCATCCAGGCTCGAGGCAAGGCCGCCGTCATCGGCATTGAAGATGAGGGAGAGTTTGTCCCCCTGCTCAAGCTGACTGGCGCCTCCGCCAAGTTCAATGTCATGACCCTGCTCGTCTACCATCACCGACAATGGCACCCCACCTTCAAGCGGGGTACTCCCAAGGAGCTTGCGCAGCCCCTCGCTGAAGAGATCCACCATCTCTGGACCATCCCGCTCGAAATGGCCAACATGGGTCTCGACCAGCTCGAATAAAGAGTCCGAAAGGTGGGAACGGACTTACGCAACAGGACACTAGCCGAAAAGCTTGCGAAAGAGGCTGACGAAGCGTCCCTAAGGTCAGCTGTAAGCCGCGCCTACTATGCTGTGTTTTGTAAAGCTGCTATGATGACACTGTTTCCAATCTTTCGTCTACGGTAAGCGCTAGTCTCAGAAGAGCTAAATCTTTACTGAGTCACTTGATAAGTCTCCCTTAGAGATAGAATCCCTCGGCCTCAAAGTCGGCAACTGGATCTTCTGGCGGGATGAAGCCATCGAGACAGACAGAAGACACCTGCCTTCGTTTCGCCTGGCATGAAGGGCAAGGTGATTTCACTGCATGATGGTTTTCACTTGGATCTAATCCAAGTAGCTTCCATTCCAGCCAGGCCTCTTGTTGAGTTTAAAGATGCGATGAGGCTGTTGGTGGATGAGAGGGTGAAGTGGGAGAAGTGCCAAGCGTTTGAAACAAGGAGAGGACTTTTCCGTATGCTTTCACGTAAGTGGCACATGAGTGGCGTGAGATTTAACTTCCCCAGTGAACCGGCAAGAGGAGAATAGATCGTGAAACGGAAATATTTTACAATCGCAGGCTCCCTCCTGCTGGGATGGGTTGGCATTGTTCTGGGCCAACCGGCTGCCGAAAATGATACTTCGGCCAGGGAGCGAGTGGTTGGCCAATTCCAGGAGAAAGCGCCCAAGATCGGAGAGGCCTTGCCGGATGTTGAGGCCTTGGACGCGGATGGCAAGCCCTTTCGATTGGGAAGCTTAAAGGGGCACTACACCGTCCTGGTCTTCGGCTGTCTGACGTGACCGCCCTTCCTGCGTAACGTCCCCAGTTTGGAGACGATCCAAAGAGATTATGCCCCCAAAGGGGTTCACTTCTACTACATTTACAAGGCACTTGCTCACCCGGAGCGGAACGGGTACGTGAGCCCATTTACGCTCCAAGAGCGCCTAATGCATGTCCAGGAGGCAAAGCGACGGCTGGGCTCGAAAATCCATTGGCTGTGCGACACCATGTCCAACGATCTCAAACACGCCTTGGGCAATGGTGCGAACTCCGAATTCGTCATTGATCCGGATGGTGTGGTGGTCAGCCGTAGAGCCTGGAGCGACCCCAAAGAATTGAGAAAGGACCTGGAAGAACTCGTTGGACCCGTTGAAAAGCCAACGCAAGTTTCAGATCTGGGAATGGATTTGAAGCTGCAGCCGCCCTCAGACAAAATTCACACTGGAATCGTTCCTAGAGTCCAGGTGCCAGGGCGCATGGTGCCCCTGAAAATCCAACCTGTTATCGAAGAGAAGGGGGCCCCCTTCTATGTGAAGCTGAGAGCGGAAGTGAAGCGACCATTCTTGAGTACCGGGAAGGGCAAACTGTACCTGGGTTTCCATCTGGACCGCCTGTATGAAGTCCACTGGAACAATCTGACCAAGCCTTTGGAATTTGAACTCGAATCTCCCGAAGGCGTACAAGTTATGCCGATCAAAGGTGTCGGACCCAAGGTGGAAGAGGCGGCC
This sequence comes from Acidobacteria bacterium AH-259-O06, assembly GCA_027717865.1. GTDB lineage: Bacteria > Acidobacteriota > UBA6911 > RPQK01 > JADFOI01 > JALLOL01. Next base: position 1,836 of record JALLOM010000058.1, read on the forward strand.
GACAAGGATCCTCGGGAGTTTCTCCTGGACATCTCCTCGGAGAACTTCAATGGGCCCATTGACTTAACGGTTCGCTATTTTGCTTGCGACGACGCAAACACGTTTTGTATCCCGCTCAAACAACAGTACGCGATTCACCTGGAAAGAGATATAGATGGAGGCACTGCGCGGCGTGGTTCGGGACGAGTGGGACGGTCTGGCGATTTCCAGGCGCGACTTTGGGAAAGAGATCAAGACGGCGATGGCAAACTTAGCCTGGAGGAGGTGCCCGAGCCACTCAAGCGCCGTTTTCGATTCATGGACGCGAATGGTGACGGGTTCATCGACGAGGAAGAGCTTCAGGCCATGCCTCGGCGGCGGGGTGCAGGTCCCGGCTTTGGCGGCCAGTTTATTGAGCGCATGCTGCGAAACGATTCGAATGGGGATGGCAAGATCAGCCGGGAGGAAGCTCCGGAACCGATGCTTAGGCGGTTTGACGGGATGGATTCGAACGGCGACGGATTCATCGATGAGAAGGAGCTCAGGGCTAGGGGCAGTCGGTTTCGTCGCCGCTCCGGCCCTCGGCAGTAATCTGAATTGGGCTGAGCCAGGCTTTTCATTAAGGCTGTGCGGAAGCGCTGCTCAGTTTCTGCCGGCGAAGAGATTATAAAGCCAGCCCACAATCAACCCTCCCACAAACCCATCAGCGAGACCGTAAACCGTTCCTGCCACGACCTCGCGGAGAGAAGCAACGGCTTGGTATCCGGGATAGACTGAAGCAATGACTTGCAAGAAAGCTATGCCGTACGAGGGCCAAATGAGGTTTGCCAAACCTGTCACTAAGATGGCACCTGCCCAGGTCAAGCCCAAAGTCAAAGCCAGGGCTCTTACGTTGATCTTCATCTTGTCTCCTTGAAAGTTTCCTCAGTTTTTGAGGCGATTTTTTGCCACGCCAACCTCGGATTGGACTTTGCGAATCATCCGATCTTCAGTTGGCACAGGAAACTGTCTGAGATCGTAAGCGTTCAGAGGGGTGAAAGCAAGGCCCGTTTACCGTGGGACTCCTTCTCAGCCTGGAAAAGTCTTATTCAAGAATTGGTTTGGAAAACTTCCTGTGTTAGATTCGCCTCGCCTGTGTTAGTGCCTCGTTTCTTAAGTGCGGCGACGTTTTGCTGATGGGGATTGTGAGGCGAGGTCAAGAAGCGAGGACATGCTATTGCCCATGGAATTTGCACGAATAAAGTCTCTTGCGAGTCCGTTCCTCTCTTGGCTGCCATTCGTTTTTGCACTGTTAACCCTCGTAGGTTGCCAGGCGAAGAAAACCTATCCCAGCCGGCCAATTCTTCTCATTTGTCCCTGGGCGGTAGGAGGGGGAACGGATCGGCTGTCCAGAGAGGTGGCAGTTTTTCTGGAGCAAGAGTTAGCAGTGCCCGTCAATGTGGTTAACGCAACAGGTGGAGCTGGGGTCACTGGTCACAGCCGTGGAGCGAGCGCTCGACCCGATGGCTACACACTGACGATGATGACGGTCGAACTCAACATGCTTCACTGGCGTGAACTCACGGAAATTTCATGGAAGGATTTTACCCCGGTGATGCTGATTAATCGCGATCCGGCGGCTCTGTTTACTCGAGCAGATGAGAATCGGTGGGAGGATCTTAACGCAATTGCCGATGATGTCCGCAAGAACCCCGGAACATTGGCGGCGTCGGGCACGGCCACTGGCGGCATTTGGCATCTCGCTCTGGCAGGCTGGCTTCAAGCCGCCGGCCTGAAGCCGGACAGCATTAAGTGGATACCCACGAATGGCGCAGGTCCTGCTCTTCAGGAACTAGTCAGCGGAGGGGTTGATCTCGTCTGCTGCAGCCTTCCTGAGGCGAGGACTCTACTTGCAGCCGGAAAGGTGCAACCCCTCGGAGTGATGGCAGAGAGCCGTGTCAGTGGATACCCGGACGTCCCCACTTTCCAAGAGCAGGGGATCAATTGGGCTGTGGGAGGTTGGCGCGGACTGGGGCTTCCCCAAGAAACATCACAGGAGATTGTCAATCGACTAGCTGAAGCACTGTTGAAAATTGTCACTGGACAGACTCTCCTAAACGGCAAGGGCTTCCCTTGGTTTATGGAGAATGAGGGTTTCAACCTGACGTGGGAGCCTTCTGATAAGTTTCGGAGATCGCTTGAAAGGGCTGACCAGGAGCTGGGAAGTCTGCTCACCAGCCCAGAATTTTCGCAGGTCAATGTAGGCCGTTTCCAGCCCATGGACTTTCCCAAGTTGCTCTTCGGAGCACTGGCCATTACCCTGCTGGCACTTTTGGTACGGTTTTTCAGCAGAGGAAAGTCGATAGCAGCAAGCGCTCCAACACGGTTGTCTGGTGAAGGATTGATTCATTTCCTGGAGATCGTGTTGGCCGTGGCCGCCTTTGCACTGCTAGCAGAGAAGCTAGGCTTTGTTCTAACAGCCGCAAGTATAATCTTTCTCTTGCTTTGGAGGCTGGGAACCCGGATCTGGGTAGCTGCCGTTGTCACGCTTTTTGTAGTTCCCGCTGTGTATGGACTTTTTGGAAACCTCTTGCGGGTGCCATTACCGCGAGGAATACTGGGATGGTGAATTGAGCGAGATTCTCTTGACCGCTCTTGAACAGATCTTTCAATGGCCAGTACTCGGGATCATCGTCATCTCAGCTGCCTACGGCCTCTTTATGGGGGCCATTCCCGGTTTGACCGCAACCATGGCGGTGGCACTGCTCGTTCCCCTGACTTTCTTTCTGGAGGATGTTGCGGCTCTTGCGGCCATCGTTACTTTAGAGGCATGTGCCATCTTCGCGGGTGACATTCCAACCGCTCTGGTGCGCATCCCTGGTACCCCCTCTTCAGCGGCCTACGTTGACGATGCATATGCTCTCACTCGAGCTGGACGGCAGGAGGAGGTGCTCGGCATTGCGCTGCTCTTCAGCGTGGCCGGAGGCCTCTTCGGAGCAGCAGTCCTGATCACTTCAGCCCCTTGGCTGGCAAAGATCGCTTTCCAATTCACAAGCTATGAGTACTTTTGGCTGACTCTCCTGGGACTGAGTTGTGCTGCCGTCGTTTCTCGAGGATCTCTTCTCAAAGGCGCGCTGGCTTTAATTATTGGTTTGCTTTTGTCCACTGTCGGCCTGAGTGAGGTTCACAGTTCGCCTCGTTTCACCTTTGCTCAAGATGAACTGATTGCCGGGATCAATTTTATTCCAGCGATGATCGGTCTTTTTGGAGTCTCGGAGGTCTTGAGAAATGTGCTGTGGTTTCAAAATAATTTCAGAACTGTCGTCCAGGAGGGGTTCAATCAAACTCTCACAGCAGGCCGAAGCCTACTCAATCGCCTTCTTTTTCAGCCTCTGCGCTGTGTGTTTGCCACTGCTTCGGATCTACTCTGGCGCCGAAAGCTTCATGTTCTGCGTTCCAGCATTGTCGGTTCTTTTGTGGGAATGCTGCCCGGTGCTGGGGCAGATATTGGTGCCTGGATCTCTTTTGCTTTGTCCAAAAGGTTTTCCAAGAACCCGGAAGAATATGGTCAGGGATCTCTAGAAGGGATTGGAGACGCCACCAGCGCCAACAATTCGGCCCTTGCCGGTGCCTGGATTCCGGCACTTGTTTTTGGCATACCGGGAGACTCAATCACGGCGATCGTCATCGGTATCCTATTGATGAAAAACATCATACCGGGTCCGCAGATCTTCACAAACGAGACCCAGTCCGTGCTCGTGTACGGCATTTACATTACTTTCATTCTTGCCAATCTGGTTCTCCTCCCTCTGGGATTTCTGGCCATTCGTGGGGGAAGCTATTTGGTGCGCATTCCCCAACCAATTCTGCTTCCTGTTATCCTGCTTTTCAGTATAGTAGGGGCCTTTGCCATCAACGGCAGCTATTTTGACGTCTGGGTGATGCTGGGAATGGGGATTCTGGGCTTCGTTTTGGAAATGAATCAGGTACCGTTGGGACCAGTGGTACTGGGAATCATTCTGGGAGGGAAACTGGAGCAGACCTTTATTCAGAGCTTGACGAAATCGGATGAGCTGTGGGACTTCTTCGCTCGACCAGTGGCGGGTTTTTTGGGGGCAACATGTGTTCTTGTGTGGTGTTCTCCGCTGCTTATTTCACTGTGGCGCCGCCGCTGGCAGACCTCTCCATAGGAGACAATCATGGGTTTGGGACTCGATAACAGGGTGGCCATTGTGACAGGTGCCGGATCTGGTATCGGTTGTGCCACTGCCGTCCGCCTCGCCGAATACGGTGCCAAGGTTTGTGCAGTGGATATCGATGCAGCGGCAGCCGCGAAGACGGGTAAACTGCTCTCCTCGCAAGGCAAGGAGTGTAAAGCCATTGCAGCGGACATTTCCACTGGAGAAGACACCGAAAGGATGGTTCAAGAAGCTCTGGAGAGCTTTCATCAGATTGACATCCTGATCAACAACGCGGGAGTCGCCGGAAGAAGTGCTCCCCTATGGGAGCAAACCGATGAAGATTGGGCGCAAATTATTGGCGTTAATCTCACCGGGGTCTTCTACTGCTGCCGGGCGGTTTTACCCCACATGCGTGAACGCGGGCAAGGCCGCATTGTCAACGTGGCCTCCATTGCGGGCAAAGAGGGCAATCCACTTGCGGTTCCCTATTCGACAACCAAAGCTGCCGTCATTGGCCTCACCAAAGCAGTGGCCAAGGAAGTCACGGACCGAAACATCCGGATCAACGCAGTTGCGCCGGCCGTCATTCAAACAAAGATCCTTGAGCAGGTCAGCCAGGAGCATCTGGACTACATGGTGAGCCGGATTCCCATGGGGCGAGTGGGACAGCCTGAAGAAGTCGCTGCCGTCATTCATTTCCTGGTCTCCGATGACTCCAGTTTTGTGACCGGCCAGTGCTATGACGTAAGTGGAGGCCGTGCGACCTACTAGAGATTCCATGGTGGGGCGAAGTTTTTCTATAATATTCCTGATTTGAATCAGACGGACGTCAAGAGAGTCTGAGAGTTTGTATAGTGTGGGTTGTCCGGTTCATACCGAAGGCCGATAATCATAGAAAGTTATGAACAAGTCTATTCTCGGCGCAGTGCTGGCCGGCGGCCAAAGCTGCAGAATGGGCCGGGACAAGGCAACTTTATTGTTTCGAGGTCGGCCGCTCATTCAGCACGTCAGTGGCCTCCTGCTGGCAGTATTTGCCGATGTCGTCATTATCTCCGGCTGTCAACGGCAATACGAATTCATGGCGTTGCCTGTCCTGGCGGATGCTATTCCTGACTGCGGCCCTCTGGGTGGCATTTATACTGCCCTTGGCCACGCGGGCGGCCGAGCGGCATTCGTCCTGGCCTGCGATCTGCCTTTCATCAGTCAAGAGTTGATCGAGTACGTTCTCGATTTTCCGATTCAGCGTGGTGCTCTTCCGCCGTCTCTCCGACATTCCGATAGGTTTGAAGAACCGGCCGTAGCCAAGATACCGCTGCAAAATGGATTAGAGCAGCCCTTGTGCGGCTTATACAGCCAGGGCTGCTTGCCTTTGATCGAAAATAGACTGAAGCGACAGAAATATAAGGTCCTCGATTTTCTCAAAATAATAGAGACGGTGCCCATTTCCATCACGCCCGAACAAACTTTCTACACAGAAAATCTCCTTTGCAATATCAATACACCCGAGGATTATGAGAGAATGTGCGAAGGCAATTCCTAAAGGTATCCGGGGAGGAGCAAGGTTAATGGCCAACACGCTCGAGCAACAGATTGGTCCCCATCTGGAAATTCAGCCTTTCTGAAGGATCTGTTATGCTGAAACGATGGCGTATTCTCATTTTGGCGGCAGTGCTCATTCAGTGTGGGAGCTCCAGCAAGGTCGACGGTACTGAGGACGTCGATCGTCCAAATGTCTTGTTTATAGCCGTTGATGATTTGAACGACTGGGTCGGTTTTCTCAATGGGCATCCCCAGGTGAAGACGCCCAACATGGACCGATTGGCCAAACGCGGCATCGTGTTTTCCAACGCCCATTGCCCGGCTCCGCTGTGCTCCCCGTCTCGGGCAGCGGTTTTCAGCGGTAAACAGCCGTTTCACACCGGCGCGTACAGTAATGAGCACAACATCCGCAAGATTCAGCCGCAACTGGTATTGATGCCTCAGCATTTCAAGAAAAATGGCTATCAGACATTCGGCACGGGCAAGCTGCTGCATCGGAGAAACCCCGAACTGTTTGACGACTACTTCTTCACCGAGCAGCGGTGGAGCCCGTTCACACGAACGCAAGTGGAGTACACTCCTGAAGAATTACCAAGCAAGGGAACCAAGCCGCGACACGTCGTTGACCGTGGTCCTGGGCGGCCCAAGATCGTGCTGCCGCTTAATGGCATGCCCAGCGATCGAAGCCCGTACGACCCGAAGGGTGAATCGTTTGACTGGGGGCCGGTGGATGTTGACGACAGGGAAATGGGGGATGTGAAAATCACCCACTGGGCCGCCCAGCGATTGGGTCGCAGGACAGACGAACCGTTCTTCCTCGCGGTCGGTTTTTACCGGCCGCACATCCCGCTGTTTGCGCCCAAGAAATACTTTGAGCTGTACCCTGTCCAGTCGATTGTACTTCCGAAAGTGCTGGCCGATGATCTGGACGATTTGAGCAAGACGAGCAGGACTCGTGCGCTGGAAGGGGTCACTGCGGGACGGCATGAAACGGTTGTTAAGCATGGCCAGTGGAGGGCTGCGGTGGCCGGATACCTGGCATGCGTGTCATTTGTCGATGCCCAAATCGGCAAGCTGCTTGATGCACTCGACGAAGGCCCTCATGCCGAGAACACCATCATTGTTTTGTGGAGTGACCACGGCTGGCACCTGGGCGAGAAGCAACACTGGGGCAAGTGGACGGGCTGGGAACGCTCGGCTCGCGTGCCGCTAATCGTTGTCCCAACGAAGGCAGGTGCCAAGAAATTCAAGACGGGTGGCGTGTGCCAGCAGCCTGTGAATCTAATCGATCTTTATCCCACGCTCATTGATATGTGTAATCTGACACCCCGAGCGGAACTGGACGGCGTGTCTCTGCTTCCACTACTGCGCGATCCACAAGCCCCTACCGACCGGGCCGTGGTCACGACGTTCGGCAAAGGGAATTACACAGTTCGCGACCATCGCTGGCGATTGATTCGCTACGCAGACGGTTCTGAAGAATTGTACGATCACCAGAACGATCCGACCGAGTGGAAGAATTTGGCCAATGACCCGAAACATGCAACCGTGAAGTCAGGTCTCACCGAGTGGTTGCCCGCCAAGGATTAACACGGTGCCCATCGAGCTAACAACTGAACAGGCTTTTTACAGAGAAAAATGAAAACGCCGACCCCCGCTATTACGACTCGCATTCTGACCATCGAGGGGGACACCGTCGAGCGGCGTTCCGATGAGGTGGCTGCCGAGGAGCCGATGGAGGTCCGGGTCGTGGTTGAAAAGAATGGGCGGCCCGTGCGACACAGTATTTCAGTGACGATGCGCACGCCCGGTCATGATTTTGAACTGGCGGCGGGTTTTCTTTTTACCGAAGGCATTGTGGCTGATCGCGGAGCTATCCGCGAGATCGGCTATTGTGGCGCGACTCCTCAATTTGCCCAACACAATGTCGTGAACGTTTTTCTCAATCCGGATGTGCCTTTTGATCCTGAAAAATTTAGCCGCAATGTCTATACGACATCCAGCTGCGGCATCTGCGGCAAGACGTCTCTGGAAATGGTGCGTGTGGCGTGTTCTGGACCTCCCGCGGGAACGTTCCAAGTGGATGAAAAATATTTTACGCAACTCCCGGAGCAACTAAGCAAAGCGCAAGCTGTGTTTTGGCGCACCGGCGGTTTGCATGCTTCAGCCTTGTTTGACACGCGAGGGGAGCTGCTGATTCTGCGTGAGGATGTAGGCCGACATAATGCACTGGACAAGTTGGTGGGAGCGCTTTTTCTGGAAGAACGGCTGCCCGCATCGGAAACCGTCGTACTGCTCAGTGGACGAGCGAGCTATGAGCTGGTTCAAAAGGCACTGATGGCCGGCATACCGGTGGTGGCCGCCGTGGGAGCGCCGAGCAGCCTGGCTATCGATATGGCGCGTGAATTCAATATGACCCTCATTGGCTTTTTGCGCAATGGACGTTTTAATGTCTACACAGGAGAGCACAGGATCGCTTTGACAAAGACCTTTGCGACACCCTCTGACGATCGCGGCTCTGTGGCAAAGAAGTCTATCTAAAGAAAGCTAATATGCCTCTCCGCTGGAGCCACACGAAAAAAAGTCATGAGGAATTGACTCGTTCATCAAAAATCACGATTCAATCAGCTGCCGAAACCTCGCGTAAATTTTCTTCGTAACTGGTCCAACACCACCCGCCCCAATCGTCTTTCCATCCACCTTGACTACGCCCAGGACCTCGATCGTGGTGCCGGTGAGAAAGACTTCGTCGGCTTGCAGCAATTCTTCAATTGTTACGGTGTGCTCAAATGTTTCGTACCCCGCATCGCGCGCACATTGGAGAAGCGCTTCTCGTGTGACGCCATGGAGGATTTTTTCCGTTCTGGGAGGGGTGAGCACTTTTTCGTTTTTGACTATGAATATGTTGGAGGTCGTCCCCTCATGAACGACGCCTTTGGATGTGACAAAAACTGCCTCAAACGCACCCGCTTCCACCGCTTTTTGATTAGCCAGCACGTTGGGTAAAAGGGCAACCGATTTGATGTAACATTTTGCCCACCGGATGTCCTCCGTTGTAATCACGGACACCCCCTCTTTGCGGGTTTCCTGTGGGACCTCGCCTTTGGCTCGGAATGTTGCAATGAAATTGGATTTGACATCGGCAGGGAAGGGATGAGAACGCGGAGCGGCGCCGCGGGTGATCTGAAGGTATATCTTTGTGTTCTGAAAACCGCTTTGCCGTATGCCCTCCTGTACGATTCTTTGGATCTGGTTTGCATCTTTGGGCAAGGGCAGACGAATAGCCGCCGCGCTTCTCTGCAACCGGGCCAAATGCTCTGGCAGTTTGAAGGGGCAGCCGTTGTAAGCCACAATGACCTCATAGACTCCATCGGCGAAAAGAAAGCCACGATCCTCCACGGAGACCTTCGCCTCAGCTAAAGGAACGAATTTTCCTTCCACGTAAGCTAAGTCGCTCATCGAAACTCCATTTCAATTTAGGACAGTGTCAGTTCGAGGGAAATCAACAACCAGTTTCAATATAACGATCGTGTGGCGCACGAGCAATCTGTGTTTCAGCCTGTGGGCTGCAGCTCTACATTAGATGCTTGTCGCTTTGGTCAAGTTTTGTTAGATTTCCATCGTTTAAAAGCAGCTGGGAAAAGCCTGGTTATTGACAAAGGGTTGGATCAATGAGCAAGACGCTTAAAATTGCTGTTATCGCAGGAGATGGCACTGGCCCGGAAGTGACGAGAGAAGCGTGCAAGCTGCTCAAGGTGGTCGCGCCGCTCGAAGATTTCAAGTATGAAACGGTAGAGTTTGACTACGGCGGGGAGCGGTACCTCAAGATTGGCGAGGTCATTACCGAAAAACAGATTGATGAGTTTCGGCAATTCGACGCCATCTTCCTGGGCGCGGTGGGCCACGCGGACGTGCCGCCCGGTATTTTGGAAAAGGGCCTGCTTCTGGCCATCCGTTTTCAGTTGGACCAGTACATTAACCTGCGGCCCGTCAAGTTGTATCCGGGCGTCGATTGCCCGCTCAAGGGCAAAGGACCGGAGGACATCTCCTTTGACGTGGTTCGTGAAAACACGGAGGACCTTTACTGCGGCGCGGGGGGATTCCTGCGCAAGAACACGCCGCAGGAAATAGCCACCCAAGAGATGATGGCCACGCGCTTCGGCGTGGAACGATGCCTGCGCTGGGCCTTTGAACATTGCCGGCGGCGCAACGACCGCAAACAACTGACGCTCGTGCACAAGACCAACGTGCTCACCTATGCAGCCGACCTTTGGCACCGCGCCTTTGAAGAAATCGGGAAAGCGGACTATCCCGACATCAAACGCGACTACAATCACATCGACGCGGCCTGCATGTGGTTCGTGAAAAACCCCGAGTATTACGACACGATCGTAGTCCCTAATATGTTTGGCGACATCATCACCGACCTGGGTGCGATGATTCAGGGAGGCCTGGGAGTGGCGGCTGGTGGTAATGTCAACCCCGACCCTAATGGGTGCAGCATGTTTGAACCCATGGGAGGGTCAGCCCCAAAGTATGCCGGCCAAAACGTGATCAATCCGATCGCCGCCATCGCTGCCATGGCCATGCTGCTGCGCATCGTGGGCGAACAGAAGAAAGCATCTAACCTTGTGAAGGCCGGCAATCGAATCGAAGAAGCCATTGCCAAGACCACGCCCAAGATGAGAAGCATGTCGGCCGGCCAGATGGGTTATACTACCAGCGAGGTGGGCAATTTGGTTGTCAAGGCGCTGTAGCGAGCATCTCTTGTGAGCAGCCAACCGTACAACTTGATGGCGGTTCACTCGTCGACAAATTGTGGTTATTGCCGTAAAGCTAGGCTAAAATTAGTATTTTCAAAACTTATTGACTTTTATCCTGTCTTTGGCGTTGGAAATCGTTGCAAGACAGATGGAAATGTCTGGCCAAGCTGGTCTTCTTAGTAAGCGTGAACTGGAAAATTCGCTTCTCTTGAGAGGTGTCGAGCTGGAGGCCGTTATCGGTCTTCTACAAGACTGTCCTGTGCGCGAGTTAAAACGAGGAGAAGTCTTGATTCAAGCCGGGCAACCCAATCAGTTCCTTTATCTGCTTCTTTCCGGCCGTTTACGCATCCACCTTAAACTTAAACTGGACCCTATTATAGTACTGGAGCCTGGAGAGGTCGTCGGAGAACTCTCGCTCATCGATGGCCAGCTCACTTCGGCCTATGTTGTGGCCCACGAGGACTGCCGCCTGCTGACACTCCATGAAAAAACCATGTGGTCCCTTGTCGAGGATTCACATGCCGTGGCTCGCAATCTGCTATTCATCTTATCGCGGCGTTTGCGTCATGGAAATGCTGCTATTGAAGCTTCGCTCCTTGACAAAGTTTCTGAGAAGGAGCTGGAAGAATTTGAGCCGCGAGAGGTACAAGAAAGCAAAGGTCGCCTTAAAGAGGAAATTAAGACGGAAACGATCGAACTATACAAAACGGCGACGGCCTACGTTTTGGAATCGATCCGTGGGGCTCAGGAAGGTAAACGCCTCGATATTGAACGAGGAGAACAGCTGCTCAAACGCATGATCGATTCCATGGTGAACAGTTCAGCTCTCCTTCTTTTGGCCACCGACAGAGAACAGGAATTCGCCCTAGGTACCCACTCTGTGAATGTGAGCATTTTGTCACTGCGTATTGCACAGACCTTGAAATACAATCTTCAAAAGCAAAGAAGGCTGGGACTGGCTGCGCTTTTACACGAAATTGGGGTGGGGTGGCTCCCCAGTCGACTGCGCAATCAGCGAGGGCAGGTGAGTCCGGAAGTGCGGCAGCGGCCTGTTTACGGCGCCGAGATTTTAAGAAAGTTATGCCCGCAGTACGATTGGCTTGCCCAAACCGTGGGACAGGTGTACGAACGAGAAAACGGAAGCGGGTTTCCTCGGGGATTGAAGGGCGGTGAGATCCGTGAGGAGGCAAAAATATTGGGCATTGCGGATGTCTTCGAGGCCTGTATCCACGATCGCCCTTACCGTAAGGCCGTGACTGGCTATCAGTTACTGGAAGAGTTAACCCGCGGCGGGACGAGAAGTTTTTCCGATCACATTGTGAAGGCTCTGGTGAGAAGCTTTTCTCTATATCCCTATAATGAATACGTCATCCTGAATACCGATGAAGTGGGACAAGTAGTGGAGGTCAATCCGGAAAACTTGCTGCGTCCCGTGGTCAAGATTCTTTACGACAGCCAGGGAGAGTCCTTAGACGAACCCAGAGAAATTGATTTGGCTCAGAATCCGTCGCACTCTATCACCAAGGCGATTACTTACCATACGCTACCACCGGTGCGGT